>VAWU01000024.1:0-25396 GCA_005888325.1 Actinomycetota bacterium | reverse complement strand
GATGGTTTTCTCGGATCCAGCACCGATACGAAGGAGCATCCGTGGCTGAGCGCATCAATGACGAGATCGTGTACGGAATGGCAGGAGGAGATCTCGTCCTCATCCCTCGCACCAAGGCGGAGCGTTTGGCCGCCCTCCAGGACACGCTTCGTTCCGCTGCAACCTGGGGAGAGGTGCGCCGGCAGCTCCCGGCTCATTTGTTCCGCGAACTTCTCGAGCAATGCAGTGACGAGCTCGAGGGTGATCCGGCGGCCGATGAGGCGTTCGACGCCGACGCCGTGCCGGGGTACGCCGACGGAGACTGGCCGGAGTGGCCGAAGCAGACGATGCTCGGCTGGATGCCCGAACAGGCGCGGAAGTTCGGCCGGGTGGATGCGTCGGTGTTCAACGGAGACTTTCTGCAGCTCGACACGGGGCGGGTCGAGGAGCTGATGGCAGTGATGGAGGCGGAGGGCTTCGCGTGCCACCGAGACGACGCGCTGGTGGCGCGAGCGTCAGGTTTCTGAGCATACGTTGCAGCACCGAGCACCCCGCGCACATCCACGGCCAGGGACAAGCCTTGACGCGGTCCTTTCGGCAGTGGACGTGGAGGGTGAAGGCACGATTCACGTCGCCTACACCTTTGTTGCGCAGTGTCACAGGCTTCCATAGTCCCTGCGTCCCCATGACCGTGAATCAACTCTCCGCGTAATCGCCGCCCACTGAGTCAGCGCTCGTCGCGGCTGGACCGGCTACCGGCGAGGAAGAGCTCGGCGAGGCGCTCCATGCTCTTTGCCACGCCCGAGCGCGGCGCGCCGAGTACGGCGGGCAGGCCCTTGTTCACCGACTGCGGGACGACGATGTCGCTCGGCACCGGGCAGTCCGCCTTCATCTGCAGCGTGCGCTCGACCTCGCCCACGTCGAACCCCACCTTGGAGTTGGCCCGGTTCACCACCAGCTTGACCTTGCTCAGGGGAATGTTGGCCTCTTGCAGGGCACGGAGGCCGACCTTCACGTTCTTGATGTGGGGAAGGTCCATGCCCGCGATGAGCAAGATGTCGTCGGCCTCCTCCAGCAGGGCGCGGACGACGTCGTTGTCGTCGCCCGGAGTGTCGATGACGATGTATTGGCAGAAGGTCTGAAGCAGCTTGACGATCTTCACCATGTCCGACGCGCTCACCTGGTCGGCGAAGGCGGGCTCGACCGGCGCGGGCAAGACCAGGAGGCCGCTGGGCTCGTGGCGCAAGAGCAGGCGCTGCAGCAGCTCCGCGTCCAGGCGCTGCATGGCGGCCACCACGTCGAGCACCGTGTACTGCGGGGTGAGCTTGAGCATCACCGCCACCGCGCCGAACTTGAGGTCGGCATCGACGAGCACGACTGGACCCGAGGCGTTGCGGGCAAGCGCGACGGCGAGGTTGGACGCGATGACGGACTTGCCGACGCCTCCCTTGGCGGAGAACACGGTGATCACCGCGCCGAGCTCGGCGGGGCGCTCTGCCGGCAACGTCGCCTCCGGAGTGCGGGGCAGCACACGGATCGTCACGGCCACCCGCTCGATGGCCTCCAACAGTTGCGAGCTCTCGGCCGGCAGCTCGATGACGTCGCGCACCCCCGCCCGCAGGGCCATCCGGAGCATCTCGGTGCTCAGCATCTCCACGACGAGGAGCGCGCCGATGTCAGGGCGCCGGTAGCTCAGCGCCTCCACGCCTTTCAACCCCGTCGGGTCGGCGAAGGAGGGGCCGAACAACACCACGAGCGGGCTGCCGCTGGAGAACTTTTCCTCCATGGCCTCGATGGAGGGGAACGAGACCACCTCCACCCCCGTCCCCAGCTGCATTCCCAGGCGAGTGCGCAGCTTGGGGTCGTCGTCCACGACAGCGACCGGGTGGGCAGACGGCTCGGCGGGGTTCACGTGGTGCTCCCTCTTGGGTGGGGGGTTCGGGGTTATAGCCCGAGTTGGTAGGGGACATCCCTATTGTCCCACGAGGGTGTGACCGCCGGACCGGGACGTCGGCGGACGGCGACCGACGGCGAGGGCGTGTCCTTGTCGCCCCTCGGTCGTTCGCTTCAAGGCGACCGTCGCCAGCCGCGCTGTCGGTGACGCGCGAAGGGTCGACTGATCCGGGGGCTACCCGCGGTCTGGAGGTTGCCGCGTGAGCGAGGGAGGTGCTTGATCCGAGGGCAACCGAAAGGGCGAGGTGCTCGCTGCGAACGCGATCCGGTTCTTCCGCGCAGGCGAGCACTCTGGCGCCATCAGTTATCTCGCCGTTCGCGAGCTCCAATGCGACACGACGCGCCATGACGACGCCGCCCTTCAACTTGAACGTGAAGACACCCGACCGATGGACCTTGGCGTCGAGTCGTTCGGTGAGCCGGCCACCGCGGGCGGGTATACCGACGAGGTATACCGGAAGGTGTACTGCGGTCGTTGTCTCCGCGGTCTACCTGATGCACGCGTTGCCACCGCTCTGACCAGCACATTTGTGCGCCCCCAGGGATTCGAACCCTGAACCTGCGGATTAAGAGTCCGTTGCTCTGCCATTGAGCTAGAGGCGCGTGGGAGGATGGTAGACGGCGGGATGAGGGTGACCGAGGGGACTTGAACCCCCGACCTCCAGGGCCACAACCTGGCGCTCTAACCAAACTGAGCTACGGCCACCGCGTGGCGAACAGAATGGCACACCTGGGCGAGGCCACCAGGGGTCGGGGCGCAGGTCGCCGCGGCCGGCGCTACCGGGTCAGGGATGCCAGCGGGTCGGCGGCCTCGTGCCCCAGCGCCTCGGCGACGGCGGCGTTGGTCACCGCTCCGCCGACCGTCGTCACTCCCCCAAGCAGGGAGGGGTCGTGGTCGAGCGCCTTGCGGACACCGTGGTCGGCCACCGCCGCGATGTACGGCAGGGTTGCGTTGGTGAGGGCATAGGTCGACGTGTGCGGCACCGCACCCGGCACGTTGCCGACCGCGTAGTGGATCACCCCGAACTGCTCGTACACGGGGTCGGCGTGGGTCGTCTCGTGTGTGGTCTCGATGCAGCCACCCTGGTCGACCGCGATGTCGACGATCACCGAGCCCGCGCGCATCCCACGGACCATGTCGGTGGTGACGACCGTCGGAGCCCGACCTCCGGGAACGAGCACGGCCCCGATGACGAGGTCGGCCTCGGCGACCGCGCGCTCGACGGCGCCGCGGTTCGACGCGAGCGTCATGATGCGGCCCTGGTGGATCTGGTCGACCCAACGCAGCCGATCGATGCTCTTGTCGAGAAGCCATACCTCGGCCTCCATTCCCTGGGCGATCCACGCCGAGTTCCACCCGACGTTGCCGGCGCCGATCACGACACAGCGGGCCGGCCGCACACCCGGTGCTCCGCCGAGCAGCACGCCGCGCCCCCCGCTCTCCGCCTCGAGATAGTGCGCGCCGATCTGGGTCGCCATGCGGCCCGCGACCTCGCTCATCGGTGCGAGCAGCGGCAGCGCGCCGTTCTCGAGCTGAACCGTCTCGTAGGCGAGCGCGGTCGTCTTCGCCTCGAGCAGCGCGGCCGCGACCTCGGGGTACGCGGCCAGGTGCAGGTAGGTGAAGAGGACGAGATCGGGTCGCAGCCGGTGAAACTCCTCGGGCTGCGGTTCCTTCACCTTTACGACCAGGTCGGCCGCCCACACGTCGTCGACCGAGACCAGCTCGGCCCCGGCCGCCTCGAGCTCGTCGTCGGTGATCGACGACCCGACGCCCGCGGCGTGCTCCACGAGCACGCGATGACCATGGGCCACCAGCTCGCGCACCCCGTCGGGCGTGACCGCGACGCGGAGCTCGCCGTCCTTCAGCTCGCGGGGGATACCCACGACCGACGCCCTGGTCGGGGCCCGGTCGCTCACGACTGGACCCGCTTCCAGGCTTCGACGAGGACGGTGCGCAAGACGGTCTCGATCTCGGCGAGCTCCTCGGAGCCCGCGATCAGTGGCGGCGACAGCTGGATCACGGGGTCGCCGCGGTCGTCGACCCGGCAGATCAGGCCGGCCTCGAAGAGCCGGGGGGCGAGGAACCCGCGCAGGAGCGCCTCGCGCTCCTTGCCGACGAAGGTCTCCTTCGTCTCCTTATCCTTCACGAGCTCGATGGCCCAGAAATAACCCGCCCCGCGTACGTCGCCGACGATCGGCAGGTCGAGCAACGACTCGAGTCGCAGCCGGAACTCGTCCTCGTGATCGCGCACGTTGGCGAGCAGGTTCTCCCGCTCGAAGATGTCGAGGTTCGCCATGGCGACTGCGCAGCTGACGGGATGGCCGCCAAAGGTGACGCCGTGCGAGAACGACTGGTTGCCCTCGAGGAACGGCTCGACCAGGAAGTCGCGCGTGAGCATCGCTCCGAGCGGGGAGTAGCCGCTCGTCAGGGCCTTGGCCGTGGTGATGATGTCGGGGAGGTAGTCGTAGCGCTCGCACCCGAACCAGTAGCCGAGGCGCCCGAACGCGCAGATCACCTCGTCGGACACGAGCAGCACTCCGTAGCGGTTGCAGATCTCACGCGCCCGCGCGAAGTAGCCCCCGGGCGGCGGAATCGCCCCGCCACCGTTCTGCACCGGCTCGAGGTAGACGGAGGCGATGGTGTCCGGCCCCTCGAACTCGATGACGTCCTCGATGGCGTCGGCACATGCGAGCGTGCACGCGGGGGCCGCCGCGCACGTGCGACACCGGTAGCGATCGGTGTTCGGCACGTGAAACGCGCCCGGCGTCAGGGGCTCGAACGGAGTGCGGATCCCGGCGACACCGTTGATGGCGAGGGCGCCCATCGTCGTGCCGTGGTACGCCACGTTGCGGGCGATGACCTTGGTGCGGTGCGGCTGGCCGACGGCCCGGAAGTACTGACGGGCCAGCTTCCATGCCGACTCCACGGCTTCGGAGCCGCTCGTCGTGAAGAAGATGCGATTGACGTCGCCCGGCGCCAGCCCGGCGAGGCGCTCGGCCAGCTCGAGCGCGGGTGGGTGCGCGTAGTTCCAGATGGGGAAGTACGCGAGCTGCTCCGCCTGCCAGGCGGCGGCCTCGGCCAGCTCTTTGCGGCCGTGTCCCGCGGCCACCACGAACAGGCCGGACAGGCCGTCGAGGTAACGCCGCCCCTTGTCATCCCAGACGTAGCACCCCTCGCCCCGCGAGATGATCGGGAGCTCCTCGGTCGCGTACGCCCCGAGGCGGGTGAAGTGCATCCAGAGGTGCTTGCGTGCCAGTGCCTGGAGGTCGCGGTTCTCGCTCAGTGGGCCGCCTCGTCGAGGACCAAGGGTCGGTGCGCATCGGCTCCTCGTTTCAACCGTCCAACGTACCTCAGACGAAGGAGATCGCAGCCGAAGCGCCCGGGGACGATGGTCCGCGTCCCGGGATGCAGGTAGGCGTACCGTTCGTTGGCGAAATGCCGGACGAGGCTCGCGGTTGTCCGCGCTGTGAGGGGCTTGTCGTCATGGTCGCGGTCGCGTGCAGCCAGTGCGGCGAGATCCACCAGTCCGGGCACAGCGCCGGTCACGCCGGTCACGGCGGCGCGGCCTCGTCGTCGTGGCGCCGCTCGGGTCCGGTCTGGGACGTCCCCGCGGTGATACCCGAGATCCCCACCACGACCGAACCGGCGTCAGCGGTCCTCCCCGTGCCCGTGTGCGGGTCCGACGCGACCCACCGGTCCCTCCCACCTCGCATGCGCATGAGTGCCACCTACACGAACGGTCGCGTGCGCAATCCCTCCACTCCGAAGGCGCTTCCGAGAGGTAGTCCCGCGCCGACGCCACCGCCTCCACCCCCTCGCGCCGCGCCCGGCCCGCCTCGCGTCACGCCGCGCGAGCCGAGGTCTCCCCGCCGGCCCCTCGTCCAGCTCATCCAGGAAGTCTTGAACCGGAGTGCGACGCGCGACCTCGAGCCCGGCACCGTCGTCGTGGTGAGGAATCGGTTCAACGGTCGGTGGACGCCGGGCTTCGCCGTGCACGAGGTGCTCGAGGCGGGTTACCGGATACGCCGCGCCCACACCATGGCAGTGCTGCCGACGATCTTCGTCAGAAGCGACATCGCGGCTGACAAGTCGGGCGGGGGAGTGGGGGCGAAGCTGCACGGTCGCGCCGCTGCCTGTGCCGTGATCTGACGCGAGCGCGAGATTCACTCCGTCGCGAGCAGGCGGGCTTCGGCCGCGCCCATTACCCCGGTGACCAGCTCTCGGATGGCAGGGGGTGCCTTCGACGGCGCACCCGCGTCGTACGGGGGTTGGGGGTCGTACTCGATGCCGAGCTGGATGGCCTGCGCGGTCTCGACACCGTGGGTCACACCCACCAATGTGAGAGCGAGATCGATGCCCGCCGACACGCCGGCGGCCGTGACGACCTTGCCCTCGACGACGACCCGCTGCTCGGTGGGTTGTGCTCCGTAGGCGCGCAACTGTTCGTACGCGATCCAGTGCGTCGTGGCGCGCAGCCCGTCGAGCACGCCGGCCGCACCCAGCAGCAGCGCGCCTGTGCAGACCGAGGTCGTGTACGTCGTGGTGGCGTGGGCGGTGCGGATCCAGTCGACGATGGGGCCTCGCTCCTTGGCGATGCGGCGGGTGACGAGGCCGCCCGGCACGAGCAAGATGTCGGGCGTGGAGACGTCGTCGAAGGTGTGGTCGATCTCGAGGTGCAGCAGCCCGTTGTCGTCATCGAGGGCGCCCCGTCGCTCTGCGCAGAGCACGACTTCCGCGCCAGGAAGGTTGGTGAAGACCTGATAGGGACCGATCGCGTCGAGGGCCGTGAACCCCGGGTAGAGGCCGATTGCGATCTGCATTGTGCGTTTCTCCTTCAGCCGGCCCGCCGAGCGAAGTGCTGGCGGTAGCGATCGGGTGTGGTGCCCACTCGACGCCCGAAGGCACGGTGGAGCGTCTCCGCGTGCTTCATCCCCACGCGATGGGCAACGGCCGAGACGGTGAGGTCGGTCGTCTCGAGCAGGCGGCGGGCGGTCTCGACGCGCAGATCCTCGACGAACGCCGCGGGTGTCGTCCCGGTCTCGCGCCGGAACACGCGCGCAAAGGTTCGCGGGCTCATGCCGACATGCGTCGCCAGCGCCTCCACGCCGAGGTCCTCGCCCAGGTGGTCGGGGAGCCAGCGCTGCAGCTCGGCGATCGACGGCGTGGTCGCAGGCTCGGCGCGCAACTGGGCGCTGAACTGCGACTGGCCTCCGGGCCGCCGCACGAACACCACGAGCCATCCCGCGACCGCATGGGCGAGCTCGGCGCCGTGATCCTGCTCCACGACGGCGAGGAACAGGTCGATGCCCGCGGTGACGCCCGCCGAGGTCCAACGGTCACGGTCCCGCACGTAGATGCGGTCGGCACGCACTCGCACCCGCGGATGAGCGTCGGCCAACGCGCTGCACGAGGCCCAGTGCGTCGTCGCCTCGTACCCGTCGAGCAACCCCGCGGCCGCGAGGAGCAACGCGCCGGTGCAGACCGATGTGACGCGCCGGGCGCGCCTCGCGACGCTAGCGAGATCGCGCAGGAACACCTCGTCGCGCGTGACCGGGCGGGAGCCGACGCCACCGACCACTAGGAGCGTGTCGATCCGTCTGCGGCCCCGGGCGAGCTTGGCGAGAGATACGTCGGCGTCGACCGCAACACCGCTCTCTGAGCGCGCCCGCCGGCCCTTCGGCGTGGCGATCAGGGTGCGATAGGGCGGGTCGGCGCCCAGGAGCGTCGCGCTCCGCAGCACCTCCACCGGTCCCGACAGGTCGAGCAGCTGGAAGTGGTCGAAGGCGACCACCACGACGAGGCGCTCGGAACGCGGCACGGCCTCATTGTCGGCGAGCGGGACCTTGGCGGCAATGACAACTTCCTGACTATTCCTGCCACCGTGCGAGCACGCGGCGATCACCGCACGCCGTCGCCCGCTCGGCCGGACCTCCCTACACTGAGTCGTTGCTCTGACTCCCCGAGCGGACTCGCGAGGTCAGGGCACGAGTCGAGCCCCTGTAGCTCAGTGGACAGAGCGGCTGCCTTCTAAGCAGCGGGTCGCAGGTTCGAGTCCTGCCGGGGGCGCTCGCTAGCCGATTCTTGGCCGTTCCACCTGGTGGGGCGGCCTTATTCATGTCCGATCGCTCGCCGGCCTGATCGCGCATATTCGAACCGCGACTGATCAAGCCAGCGACGTGAGGTCGTCGGGAGTCGCAGCTCGGGCCGATCTCGAGGCGCGAGAGCGAGCGCAGACCGGGCAATCGGGCGCTGCGCGCGGCGCGCTAGAAGTCAACGACAACGGAGTGCGGAAATGCCGTTCGGCGTGCCTGCGTCGTCTCGGGCTCCTGTCGTTCTGTGGCGCGGTTCGGTGCGCCCTCGCGGGCCGAGGCTGGTGCGCCGAACGCCAAATTTGTGCGGCTGCGGAGATACGGGGCGCGTCGCGACGGGCCGCGCGGATCTGCTGCTCCCGTGCCCGGACGTCGGCCGTCATATGGTCGAGGTGCGTACCGCCGCGACCGCGATGTATCGGCACCTTCCGGTACGACCCGAAGCGCCCCAAATCACGGCGCTGGGCGTCGTTGTGCGCTGGCGCGACGTGCTGACGATCATCGCCAGCGCGGCTGACGCGGTCAGGCAGCCCCGGCGGTCGCACTTTCCGGGGTTGTCGGCTCCCGTCAAGGCATGAGGATCGAGCGAGATGCACCTGAAAGTCCTTGCCCGTCACGTCAGTCACCCGCAGCGTCAGCTCGCGCATGCCCATGAGTGTCGACGGTCGCAACCGCCGGCTCATCCGCCATCTGGCGGATGTTCGCTCGGAAATGGGCGCGAGGATGGAGCTAGCTCTGACATGCCCCGGGGGCGAGATGGCCGAGACGCAGCGTGAACTCGTTGAGAGGGCGACGGGACCGTCGCCGCGATCGCTACCCGCGGGGACACTCACATTCGTTATGACCGACGTGGAGGGTTCCTCCCGGCTGTGGGAAGTCGACCCGGCCGCGGCTTCAGAGGCGCTCGTTCGTCGGAAGGAGCTAATTGCCGACGCGACGTGGCGTCACGACGGCACGCTTCCCGTCGAACAGGGTGAGGGTGACAGTTCGGTGTCGGTGTTCGCCCGGGCGTCCAATGCCGCGGCCTACGCGCTCGAGCTACAGCAGCGCATGGCTGCCGAAGCGTGGCCGGGTGGCGCGAGCGTGCGGATTCGAGTCGCGCTTCACACAGGCGAGGCCGAGATCTACCCTGACGGCACCTACCAGGGCGGGGCGCTCAACCGGTGCGCCCGGCTGCGGGCGATCGGCCATGGCGGCCAGATCCTGGTATCGCAGGCGGCCTACGAAGTCATCGTCGATGGCCTGCCCGATGACGTGCGCGTGCACGATCTCGGAATCCACCGCCTGCGAGACCTGGCTCGACCGGAACACGTCTGGCAGCTAGGTCACCCCGAGTTGATCGACGCGTTTCCGCCACTGCGCTCGATCGACGCGGTCGCCAACAACCTCCCCGTCCAGCTCACGTCCTTCGTGGGTCGAGAGCGCGAGATCGCGGAGGTGAGCGCGCTGGTGCGTGAACACCGGCTCATCACCCTCACGGGCGCCGGTGGCTCCGGGAAGACCCGGCTCGCCTTGGCGATCGCCGCCGGCGTGTCGGAGGAGCACGCCGCCATCTGGTGGCTCGATCTGGCACCGCTGGCGGACCCGTCGCTCGTGCCGGCGGCTCTGGCAGCGGTGCTCGGGGTTCCCGAGTCACCCCTGGAACCGATCACCGACACCCTGGTCCGGCATCTGGCGACGCGTCGCGCGTTGGTCGGGCTGGACAACTGCGAGCACCTCCTCGAGGCCTGCGCCGGGCTGGCAAAGCGCCTCCTACAAGACTGCCCGTCGGTCACCGTGCTCGCGACCAGTCGTGAGCTGCTCGGCATTTCCGGCGAAACCACATGGGCGGTGCCGCCCCTCACTACTCCTCGAGACGGCGCCATTGAGGACAGCGAGGCCGTACTGCTCTTCGTCGACCGGGCCCGCGCCTCACGGTCGAACTTCGCGTTGAGCGACGCGACGACCGGTCCGGTGGCACAGATCTGTACTCGTCTCGATGGCATTCCTCTCGCCATCGAGCTGGCGGCCGCCCGCACGCGGATGCTGAGCGTCGACCAGATCGCCGACGGCCTCGCTGACCGGTTCCACCTGCTCACCGGCGGAAGTCGCTCTGTGCTGCCCCGTCAGCGCACGCTCGAGAGCTCGGTCGACTGGAGCCACGACCTGCTCGATGCCGAGGAACGAGCGGTCTTCCGCCGCCTGGCAGTGTTCGCCTCCACCTTCACCCTGGAAGCAGCCGAGGCGGTCTGCGCCGGCGGAGAGATCGCCTCTGGCGAGGTGCTCGATCTCTTGGGCCGGCTCGTCGACCGGTCTCTCGTGCAAGCGACCGAGGAAGCCAGCAGCCTCTCGAGATACCGGCTGCTTGAGACGATCCGCGATTACGCGCGGCGCAAGCTCACCGACGCCAGCGAGGCGGAAGCGACCCGCGACCGGCACCTCGATTTCTACGTGGCATTTGCCCAGCAGGCAGCCGTCGGGCTGGAGGGCTCCGCGCTCCTCCCATCGCTCGCACGCGTCGACACAGAAATCGACAATTTGCGCGCCGCGCTGGATTGGAGCACCCACTCGGCCGAGCGCGACCGCGGCCTCCTGCTTGTGGGGTATCTCGCGCTGTACTGGTTCGCCCGCAGCGACCTCGCGATGGGCCGCGGGTACCTCGAGGCGACCCTCGAACACGTCCACGCCGACGAGCGAGCACGAGCAGCGGCGTTGAGCGCGCTCTGCCTTGTCAGTTACCGCGCGGGCGATATGCAGGCGGCGGCACGGTACGGCGACGAGGCCGTCGACACCGGGCGACGCCTTGGAGATGCGCACACGCTCGGACGCGCCCTCCATTGGCGCGGATGGGTCCGGTACTGGGGCCAAGCCGACCGCGCGCGGGGTTGGGCCGACTTCGAGGAGGCAGACGCGCTCCTGCGCCCAACCGGCGACCGCTTGTTCCAGGCGCTGAACCTGGCATTGCTGGCGTGGGCGTACGTGGACACGACGGAGGCGGGCCGATCTGGACCGTTGCTGACCGAGAGCCTGACGCTCGCGCGTGCCGACGAGCTCCCTCACGCGCGCTGCTACGGCCTCCTGGTGCTCGGCTATCTCGACACCTACGAGGGCCGGCTCCAGACCGGTGCCGCTCATCTGAACGAGGCCATCGAGCTCGCGAGGGCGATCGGCGACCACTACGCCGAGATCATGTCCACTTGCTTGCTGGCCCACAACAATCTGTTCGGTGGTCGCTACGCGGAGGCCGGCAACCTTGGCGAGCGCGGGCTTCGCGCCGCGCTCGACAACCGCAGCCCGATGGGCGAAGCGGTCATGCGACTGCTCCGCGGACTCACGGCGTTCGCTGTAGGTGATCTCGATGCTGCTGGGATCGAACTCGAGGCATCCTACGAGCTCTTCCTTGTCCTGTGGCCGGGGGGCGCCGCGATAGCCCGCGCCAACCACGCTCACGTTGCGATGGCGCAATCGCGCCCCGAAGAGGCTCAGCGGTTTGCCGCCGAAGCGCTTCGCGTCACTGAGGAAACCGACGTCGTATTCGCGATGATCAGAGCACTCGGTGTCCAGGCGTCGCTCGCCCGACTCGAGGGGGACCGCCACCGCGCTGAGGACCTGGCGCACGCCGCGCTGGACCTCACCTGCCGAACCGCCTGGCCGACATTGACGTGCGAGGTCCTCGACGTGCTCGTGCCGGCGATCGCTGATCATGACCGCCTCGACGAGGCTGCGCGCCTGTTCGGTGCCGCTGATGCCCTCCGGAGCTCGATCGGCTTTCCGCGTTTTCCGGTGCTGCAGGCCGCCCACGACGCTGATGTGGCGATGGTGAGAGATGCTCTCGGCACCGACGCTTTCGAGAACGCGTGGAACGAGGGTGCTGGTCTGTCTGTCGACGACGCGATCGCCTACGCCCGCCGCGGCCGCGGCCAGCGCAAACGGCCCACGCACGGTTGGGACAGCCTGACCCCGGCCGAGCTCCACGTCGCCGACCTCGTCGCCGAGGGTCTGACCAACCCCCAGATAGGCGAGCGGCTGTTCGTCTCCAGGCGCACGGTCCAGACGCACCTCGCTCACGTCTTCACCAAGCTCGGTGTCGCCACTCGTGCCGAACTCGCCGCCAAGGTCGCCGCCCGCGAGAACCCCGCATCGTCGTAGGAAACGGGCGACTGTCGACAGCCGTCCGGCAGCGCATATCGTGGCTTGGCCTGGGCTATGGCCCATCGACCCGGCCTCTCGAGGCAGCGGTCGTCGCGTCGAGCGGGTCGGGAGGATCACTCTCATGTGCCCGGTAATCACGCGGTCGTCTAGCGCAGAACGCCCGCCAGGATTGCGGAGCGAGCGCCACTCGAAACGACGGGTACATCGCTGCCATCGAAGCCATCGCAGTCGCGGCTCTGCTTGTCGCGAGCACGCCCGAGTGCCCGATCTTAAGGGTGGTGGGATTCGCTCACTCGTCGCACGACCGCCAACCAAACGTGACGCCCCAGATCGACGGCTCGGTGCCCGATCGTTTGTCGTCCTCCCGCGCCATATTCAACGTCGACGACACTTCGCCGGCCGCGCTCATAGCCGACGATCTGTGCGGATTGCCGCGCGTCCTACCGACCCACGCGCGCCGAGAACCATCGCGCCCGAGCTGCCGCTCGGCTCGCATTCATCGGGCAAGATGTGTACGCCGTGTGTATGACGATCTACTTGGGCACCGACGATGCGCAGGTGTCGATCCCATGGGACAAGAAGAACCCGGCGTTGAACGTGGCGCCCCTGAAGCGCAATCGTGTCGTACGGCGAAGGTTGACCAAGCCGCACCTCTACGAGATCGGCGCGCACACCGGGTGCGGCTGTGGGTTCCTTGCGGACGATGGAGACGACGTGAAGGAGGCGGCGCGGCATTCCGCCTCGATGGCTGGCCTGCGATCGTTGCTGGAGGATGCGACTGCGAACGGGAACGCACAGCTGCTGGTCTGCTGGATGGGCGATGAGCAGAAGCCAGCCAGGTCGCTGGCAGTCACGCCCGCCGAGATAGCGACACTGGATTTCGGGTCGGTCTGGGACCAGCCGCTCCTGCTATCGGTGCAACGCGACTAAGTGCAGAACTGCCGCTATGCGCTGGCGCCGGTGCGGGGGCATTCGGCGTGGTTCGCGCGACGTTAGATGATGACGATGCGGGCATGTCGGATACTGCCATCCAGCCGGTGGATCTGTGCCCGGTCGTCATGACTCCGACGCCAGCGTCTGATTACGCCGAGTTGTCGGAGCCTTCCGCTCCTTCACAGTCCGTGAAATAATCGAGGAACTCTACGACGGCTTGACCGAATTGTCGGTTCGAAAGCCGTCCGATTAGGGGCGCCGCGTAAGTGCTGGTCAGGGTCGAGATCGACGATGACATGGGCATCGACCTCGGGTGGTAGGCGAGCAGACCGGCAGTTCGGTCGCGTCAAGCTGACGTTGTGAGTCAAGCTTGCTCGCGATCGTGAGCGCCCTCCAACGGCACATTGAGGATGCTGCCGCCGCTCGCCGGCGTCGTGGTTATCGGACGGTCGGCGCACCGCGCGATCGCGGGTATGCGCGACCGCCACGAGCGCCGCGCCCGTCGTTATGTGGCGGGCCCCGAGCGTCGCACGATCGCAGACTCCGAGCGGAACCCTTCCGAGGCCGGTTTCGCTAGCTCGCGGAGCCCGACCTCGCGCTGCAGTCGGACCGGGCCGATAGCCCGCCTGGGAGGGCGCTCAGGGAGATGGCGGTCAAGTCACGATTGCGCGTCGTGCACGAGAATCGCGATGTGCACCCGGTTCGTGACTGCGAGCTTGGTGAGAAGACGCGAGACGTGCGCTTTGACGGTGGCCTCGCTCATGAACAGAGATGCGGCAACCTCGGCGTTGGATGCGCCGGACCCCACCGCAGTCGCGACCTCCCGCTCCCGGTCCGTGAGCGACGCCAGGCGCTGGGCAGCGAAGCGACGGCGATCTGTCATTTCGTCGTTGCCGAGGTGAGAGAGAAGTGTGCGGGTGACCGACGGTGAGAGCATCGCTTCTCCTGCAGCCACGAGGCGCACTGCGTTGACGATCTCCGTGGGCGCTGTGTCCTTCAACAGGAACCCGTCGGCGCCGGCCCGAAGCGCGCTCATGACATGCTCGTCGGCCTGGAATGTGGTCAGGACGATCACGTGCGGCGGAGTCGCAAGACGGCGTAGGACCGACGTGGCGGCAATGCCGTCCATCCCGGGCATCCGGATGTCCATCAGGACGACATCGGGTCGATGCGCCCGCGCCATCGCGACGGCGTCGGCGCCGTCGGCAGCCTCGCCCACCACCTCCAGCCCCTCTGACGACGACAGGATCATCCGGAGACCGGCACGCACCAACGCGTCGTCGTCGGCCAGAAGCACCCGGACCTTCACCACGGCAGGTCGGCGTCGACGACGAAGTCACCGGAAGCATCCGGCCCGGTCACCAGGACACCATTGGCCAGGGTCACCCGCTCCTGCAGACCAAGGAGGCCGGTGCCGGAACCCGGCAGCGCCGGACGGTCGTGGGCGCCCAGTGCGGCTGGGTTCCGAACGCTGACGTGCAGGCCGCGGTTCGGCGCTCCCGCCACGCGAACCTGGGCCTGGGTGCCGCGAGCGTGCTTGCTGATGTTGGTCAGCGCTTCCTGCACGATGCGATATGCGTCACGACCCAAGGGGCCAGGTGCGGCAGCTGCACCGTCCACCCGCATCTCGAAGTCGACCTTTGCGCCGGAACGGCGAGTCTCCTCCACCAAGCGTGGAATGTCAGCCAACGTCGGTTGAGGCACTGTCGACGGCCGCTCCTGCACCGGCTCCTCCCGCAGCACGCCGATCACGTCCCGCAGCTCTTCCAGCGCTTGGTGGGCCGTCAACCGCAACAGCGCTGCGCTCTCCCGAGCCTCGGCGGGAGGCAGGTCGAGTGCGACCTCGAGCGCCCCGGCGTGCAGCGCCACCAGGGAGATGCGGTGGGCGAGCACGTCGTGCATCTCCCGCGCGATGCGGGTCCGCTCGGCCAAGCGCGCACGTTCGGCGCGGACGAGCTGATCGGCCTCGGCCCGTTGGGCACGGTCGCGCAGGGTGGAGAGGAGCTGACGCCGGGCGCGGATGAACATGCCCCATGCGGTCGCGGCGGCCGCAAGCGCCGCCGTCGGCAGCATCACCGACCAGGTATCGGTCCGCCCGAGCCAGACCGAGCACACCACGGCCGACGGAACGAACAATGCGGCGATGAATAGGGCGGGCCGGACATGGCGGTGGACAGCCAGCGAGGACAGTGCGAGCAGGCCGGCGACCGTGCCAAACGTCGAGAAGGCGCCCAACAGGACGCAAACCAGCGCCACCCCGAACGGCCAGCGCCGCCGCCACCACAGGGAGAGACAGCAGAGGGCTCCGAACGCGGCGTCGGTGGCGACCTGCCCCGGGGTCATCCGATTGGCGGTGTCGTCCACGGTGACGCTCAGGATGAGGGCGCCGAGAGCGACGGCGATGACGAAGGCACCGGCGTCGGCCGACCAGTCGCGCGCTGTCCTAGGCCCCTCAGTGTCGGGACGGGCCGGGTCGCTGGGTGCCAGTATCGCCGTGGGGGCGGTCTGGGCCCACCATCTGCGTAGCCAGGACATGACCCGAGCGTACGGCTCTGAGCGGCCGTGCAACATCGACGAAAGTCGACATTGCAACCAACGAACGGCGCGAAGTCGGACGCGGCCGGGCGTCCCTTTGGACATCGGATCGTGGCCGTCCGCCCGATGCGGCGGCGCACCGGCCGGTTCAGGCTGGCCACATGATCACGACAACCGCTCTCACCAAGAGCTACAACAAAATGCCGGTCGTGCGCGACGTCTCGTTGCGCTGCGAACCCGGGACCATCACCGGTTTCCTCGGGGCCAACGGCGCCGGGAAGTCCACCACGCTGAAGATGATCGTCGGGCTGGTGCGACCCGATCGCGGTACGGCGACCATCGACGGCCGACCGTTCGGCGAGTTGCCCAACCCGACGCGCGTGGTCGGGACGCTGCTCGACGCGTCGGCGATGCATCCCGGGCGCAGTGGCCGGTCGACGCTCACGATCGCAGCGCGGCTGGCAGGCGTGCAGCCGCGGCGGGTCGAGCACCTGTTGGACCTCGTCGGGATCGCCGATGCCGCGGAGAAGCGGGTCGGGACCTACTCCCTTGGCATGCGCCAACGCCTCGGCGTCGCCCAGGCCCTCGTCGGTGAACCAGGGGCGCTGATCCTCGATGAACCGGCGAACGGGCTCGATCCCGAGGGCATCGCCTGGATGCGAACGCTCCTCCGCGACTTCGCCGACCATGGCGGCACGGTGCTGCTGTCGAGTCACCTGCTCCACGAGGTGCAGGCCACCGCCGATCATCTCGTCGTCATCTCACGCGGTGCCGTGGTAGCCGCCGGTCGGCTGGACGATCTGCTTGCCAGCTCCACGATCCTCGTGCGCAGCCCCGACCCCGGTGCACTTGCCGCGGCGCTCCAGGTTGCGCGGATCGACTACGTCGCCGGGCCGGGAGATGCGCTCACCGTGGACGTCTCCGGAGGTCGGGTCACGACCGAGGTGCTGGCGGGCGTCGCCCGCGACCACCAGGTGCTGCTCACCGAGTTGCGTCAGTCCGAGACAGACGGGCTGGAACAGCTGTTCTTCTCTCTCACCGCCGCCAAGGCGGCTCCGCCCCAGGAGGCTGCAGCATGACCACGTCACTCTCCCCCCGAACCCTCGGCATCCACGCGGCACCGTCGGCCCCAGGACCTATCGGGTTCTCACGGCTTGTCCGGGTCGAGTGGGCCAAGGCCACCGATACCCGCGCTGCCCGCTGGCTCCTCGCTCTTGTAGCCCTGTCGACCGCTGGGATGATGCTGGTGCCGGTCCTCGCCCCAACGACCTTCGATCAGACCTTCGCGAGCTACCTCCGCGTTGCCGCTCTCGCGGTGACGATCCTCCTGCCCGTGGTGGCGATCCTGATGTTCACCGGGGAATGGAGCCAACGCAGCGTCATGACCACGTTCACCCAGGAACCGCGACGCATCCGAGTCCTGAACGCCAAGCTGGCGGCGTCGATGGTGCTGGGTGGCGGCGCCGCGGTCTTCGGCGGGGTGGTCACCGCCGCCGGGCTCGGGCTGGCGGCGGCCTCGGGCCGCCCCCTGGAGGCGAACCTGACCGTCGGCGCCACCACCGGCTACCTGCTCTTCGTGCTCCTCAATGTCCTCGCCGGCGTGGCGTTCGGGGCGCTGCTGCAGAGCTCGGCGACTGCGATCGCCGCCTCCTTCGCCTTTCCCGCCGCCTTCGCGCTGCTCGGCACCGCATCGACGCTGGTGGCTGACTGGATCGATATGTCCACAACGTTCAACTGGGTGCTCGAGAACAATTGGGGAGGTCACGTGCCGCAGATCTCGGTCTCGGTCCTCTTCTGGGTGGCGGTCCCGCTCGCCGCCGGTGTCGTTCGAACGATACGTCGCGACGTCGGGTAGCTGGCTCGACCGGGGCCTGGTTGATCGAGATGCGTCGGTCGCCGACGGAACCCGGTTCGTCCTTCAACGGGACGTCACGTGAACCCGCTCCCTCACGGAGCTCAACGAAAGGAATCCCCCATGCTCGAGTACAAGATCCACACCCAACGCGACAAGACCTTCTCCGGCGCATTCGACCCCACCGAGCTTGAAGCAGCCCTCAATACACACGCCGCGGATGGATGGCGGCTTGCGGAGGGATTCATGGTCTCCAGCCTCTGGAAGAGCATGAAGAGCGAGATCGTGCTCATCCTCGAGCGGCCCCTCCATACCACCGGCCCAGCGACATGAGCCGGACACCAACGGGGAGACGCCACTCAACCATCGCGGCGTCGCATGTTGCAGTGCAACAGATCGGCGCGTAGCCGAGCGGCGACCTGCCGCATAACGCGCGTCCCCAAAGACACAGCTCCCGTATCACCGAACGCCGGGACGTGGGAGCGGCTACGACGGCAGGTAGGTGCTCACAGTCGCGAGCGCGCCCGATTGCCCGATCCGGGAGCGCCGAGCGGCAGATCGGGCGCGCTCGAAGTTCGTCGCGCGCTTGTCGCGTCCACGATCCGCTAGCCGCACAGATCGCCAGCTATGAACTCGGTTGAGTGGCGTCGTTGTCCGTCGTTCTGGCGCGGCGTCGACAGAGGTGGAGCGCGCGCGTAACCGTCGTTCGAAGCGGATTAGCCCACGCGTGATGGCGTTGTTACGGCGCGGCGTTCTGGATGCGCGGACGCTCGAACTCCGCGGCACCATCCGATCGCTTGATTGGGGCGTGGGGCTCCATTCGTCGTCTGGCACGGGCCAACGAACGAACCGCAGCGGCACGGCTGTCGCCATTGCCGACGTACAAGCTGACCGTCATCGTGGAGAGGTGCCCGAGCATTTCATCCGGGCCGAAGACGCCGGCCAGCACGACGCCGACCATTCCGTGGACCATGGTCCAGGTCTGCACGGCCAGCGACCACGCGTCGCAAGACGTGAAGCGCCCAGCGTCGATGCAGCGCTGAACGGCGGCGACCACCGGTGCGAAGGTCGCCCCACCCGATTCAGCTTCCTCAGCATCGATGGGAGCCTCGAGGAACATCACCCGGTACAGATTGGGGTTCGCCAGAGCGTTGAAGCAGTAGGCCCAACCCAGCGCGGATAAGTCGGCCACCGGGTCACGGCTGCGCTCTACGGCATCGAGATGCGCGGCCAAGCGGGCGAAGCCCTCGAGCCGTACGGCCCGCCGCAGGTCCTCCATGCTCCCAAAGTGGGTGTACACGGCCATGGTCGAGGTGCCCACCTCATGGGCGAGGCGGCGGATGGTCAAACCCTCCTGCTCAGCGAGCAGGCGAGCCGCGGTCTCGACGAGGGCGGTGCGGACGTTGGGGTCGGCCACGCGCGGGCTCACGGTTGACAGCATTCCACAACGGAATTATAGATAGAAGCATTATCGTGTTATTGAATCTCTGGCGGGGGTGGACGGATGGCTGACGTCGAGGTTGCCGTGGTCGGTGCCGGCGCGGCCGGGCTGGGTGTTGCGGTCGCGCTGGCAAGGCGCGGTGTCGCTGACGTCGCGGTGTTGGAGAGCGCGGACTCCGTCGGAGCGAGTTGGCGCTCACGCTACGAAGGGCTTCGGCTCAACACCTTGCGGCGGATGTCGAGCCTGCCCGGCAAACCGATGCCTCGAGCCGCGGGGCGTTGGGTGGCGAAGGAGGATTTCGTTGCCCACCTCGAGGACGCGGCCGCTCGCCACCGCCTCGATATCCGCTTGGGCACCGAGGTGCGCCGCATCGAGCGCCACGGTGAGGACTGGCGCCTCACTACCTCGGCGGGATCACTGACCGCACGCTCGGTGGTGGTGGCGACGGGCCGTCACCGTGCCCCCTACCTCCCCGACTGGCCCGGTTCACCGAGCTTCAGCGGCGAGCTCATTCATGCCAACGCATTTCACAGTTCTGAGCCGTTCCGAGGCAAGGACGTGCTCGTGGTGGGCGTGGGCAACTCGGGTACCGAGATCGCGACGCAACTTTCCATGGGTGGTGCCGGCCGGGTACGCGTGGCAATGCGGCGATCGGTGAACATTCTTCCGCAATCGTTTCTCGGCGTGCCGCTGACGATGCTGGCTCGGGCTTCGGAGCCGATGCCTGTGGCGATGGTCGACGTCATGGGCTATGTCATGCAGCGCGTGGCCTGGGGCAATCTGGCGCGGTACGGAATGCACAAGCCGGCGTGGGGTATCGGCACTGAATTGCGCCACGGCAGCGCGGTGGTCGTGATCGACAAGGGGTTCGTTCCCGCGCTCAAGGCCGGCCGGGTGACGCTCGTCGCCGGGGTGGAAGCTCTCGACGGATCCGACGTCGTTCTCACCGGCGGGAGCCGAATTCAGCCTGACGTCGTCATTGCGGCCACCGGGTACCGCCACGGCCTCGAGAGCCTCGTCGGTCACCTCGGGGTGCTTCTCCCTTCTGGGCGACCGGCCGTCATGGGCGATCGGACTCACGCTGGCGCGCCGAGGCTCTATTTCAACGGATACTGGCTTCCATACAGCGGCGAGTTGCCTGCGATGCGCAGGACCTCACGGCGTGTCGCCCGAGCCATCGCCCACGGCCCGCCCGCCTCAGGTCACTGCCGACGACGACTCACGCCCTCTTGTCACGACAGTGGTGACCTAACGCCGGGGCCACTCCGACCGGATGATCTGTGAGTCCGGAGCCGCAACCGTTGGCGAGCCCCACCGCGCCGATTCGGCGTTCCGCGCCCGGGCAAGCGCGTACCGAACGACGCGCCAGAACGACGCGCTCGTGTGAATTCTCGATAGCGCCGATCGGTACTTCTGGCGCACGACAGTTACGAGAGTGTCGTCCGGCGCAAGGAGCGCGTATTGCCCGATCCGGGAGCGCGTAGCGGCAGCTCGGGCGCGCTCAGGTTCGTCGCTCGTTTCTCGCGCTCACGAATTCCGAACGCACAGAACGCCGGCTCTGGAGCGTTCTCAGGGCCGCGAAGTGCCGTCGTTATGGCGCGGTCGTACGACCTTGCCTGCGAACGCGGATCCGTCGTTTTGGCCTTCCGCCCCGCGCCAGATTCCATGAGTCGGAGATGACATGGGCGAGCGTGATCAAGAATCGGGTAGAGCGCCCGCATTCGCGGCAACGACGGCGAGCACGGCGCGTTCGACCCGAAGCGAACCCACTGGTTTCTGGATCTGTGGGGGCTAGCTAGCTGGCTTGATGTTCTGGTTCACATGGAACAGGTTGCCCGGGTCGTACTTCGCCTTGACCTTTGCGAGGCGGTTGTAGTTGCCCTTGTAGTTGTCCTGGATTCGACCTTGATCGTCGCCGTCCATGAAATTGATGTAGCCGCCCTCGGCCGAGTAGGGCAGCAATGCCTCGTAGTAGCCACGCACCCACGCAATGTTCTCGGCGTTGTCGGCCGGGTTCTCCCACATCCCCGCGATCACCGGCGAGAAGCCGACGTCGCGGTAGGAGAACGCGGTCTCGTCGGCACCGACACGTTGGACGGCACCGTCGATCGGATAGAGGTGCACCGCGCTTTGGATGGACGGCACCTTGGCGCCATGCTTCACGTGGGCGGCGATCGCGCCGTCGCTCAGCTCGCGGGCGAAGCTGGCCTTCCAGTAGTGCTGCAGGCCGGGCGGCAGCAGCTCGTCGAACGCGCCGTTGAGCGCGGGGTAGGGCATGACACCGACCATCGCACCCACCGGCTTGACCACGTCGAGGAACGGCTGCACTCGCTTCTCGCCCTCCTCGATCGGCCCCGCCCAGCAGAGAACGGCGAGACACACGTTCTTGAAGTGCCATTCCTCGGGCAGGAACGGCAGCGGGGGCGCGAGGTGGAATCCGACGAAGCCTCCCAACTCCTCCGGCGCCTCGGCGATGTACTGGCGATAGAAGCGCAGGACGTCCTCGGCGCGGTCGACGGGATAGGCGATCGGTCCGCCGTAGATCTCCGCAACCTTGTGCAGGCGGTACTCGAACGTCGTGACGACCCCGAAGTTTCCGCCACCGCCGCGCAAAGCCCAGAACAGATCCTCGTACTCCTTATCGCTGGCCACGATAACTTGCCCGTCGGCGGTGACGACCTCGGCCGAGACGAGGTTGTCGCACGACAGCCCGTACTTGCGAGACAGGTAGCCGATGCCGCCACCAAGCGTCAGCCCCGCGATGCCGGTCGACCCGATGATCCCACCGGTGGTGGCCAAGCCGTAGGCGTTGGTCCCCTCGTTGAACACCCTCCAGGTGCAGCCACCGCCGGCCCGCACCGTCTGAGCGGCCGTGTCCACGACCACCTCCTGCAGTGGGCTGAGGTCGATGACGATCCCGCCGTCGTTCGTCCCAAAGCCCGGCGCGCTGTGACCCCCTCCCCGTACCGACAAGTCGAGCCCCTCATCGCGAGCCACCGCGATAGCGGCGACAGCGTCGGCCGCGCCCGTGCACCGAACGACCGCCGCCGGCCGCTTGTCGATCATGCCGTTGTAGACCTTGCGCGCCTCGTCGTACTCGGCATCCCGGGGAGCGATGACCTCGCCGCGCACCTTGGCGCGCAGCGCATCGACTGCCGAACCGCCCATGCTTTGCCTCCCTTTATCGGCGCTGTCCGCCGAGCGGACAACCGCAACAGCCCCATCATGTCCCTACGGGGCCTCGCACGCCAACGCCCGGATCAGTCCGTCACTACCGCCAGAATCGGCGTTCGGCGCACCAGCCTCGCCCGCGAACGCACACTGAACGATGCGACAGAACGACGGCGCCACCGCCCGCATCGAGACCGCCACTTCGGTGCCCGGTTGCCATTGATGGGAGGCGCGTCGAACGCGCGCACCGAGTGCCCGATCCGGGAGCGCGTAGCGGCAGTTCGGGCGCGGTTCGCCATCTCTCGCGTTCGCGAGCGAGATGAGTCGTCGGCCGCACAGATCGCCGGATCTGGTGCGGCGAAGACGGTCCCCGACACCGTCGTTCTGGCGCGCGCGCCCACCGGATACCGAGCCGTCGTTCGGTCGCGACTGAGTCGGTTAGGTGATCCTGTAGACGACGTGGGTAGCCAGCGGCGAGGTGGCCACCTCGACCGGTTCTGCGTTCAGTTCGGGCACGTCGTCGAATATCCGCTCGCCGCGTCCCATCACCACCGGGACGATGTCAAGCACCAGCTCATCCAGGCAGCCGGCCTGCAACGCTTGGCGGACCGCGCTCGCCCCACCCGCAACGTCGACCGGGCGGTCGCCGGCCTCTTTGGCCGCCGCGGCCAAGGCCGCGTCAAAGCCGTCGACGAAGTGGAAGGTCGTTCCGCCCTCCATCTCGATCGGCTCGTGCGGGTGGTGGGTCAGCACGAACACTGGGGCGTGGTACGGCGGTTCGGGACCCCACCAGCCACGCCAATCGGAGTTGCCCCACTCGCCGCGAACTGGGCCGAACATGTTGCGGCCCATGATGTACGCCCCGCGGAGCCCGAGTAGCCGCTCGGTGAACGCCTCGTCGACTTGGTGCTTGGGATCGTTGAGGTGCCAGTGGTGCAACTTGATTCCGTCGACGCCGAGCGGGTTGTCCTCGCTCTGGTCGGGGCCAGCCACGAACCCATCGAGGGAGATGGACATGTGGCTCGTGACGAAGGGCATGCTCCTCAGACCTCCTCGGCTCGCCGGTCCTCGTCGTGACGCTGCACCGTATGCTCGGGACGCTTGGTCGTTCGACCCCCGGCGTCGTCCTCCTCACCTGCCTACCTCCCTCCTACATCGTGAGCGGCGGCTGCGGCTTCGAGCACATAGCGCGAGCCGACGACGCTGGGGGCGTACCGGGTCGGGGCGAACGCCGCCGCCAACGCACCTGCAGCTCGCCAGCCGGTGCAGTGGCCGGGGGCGACCACACGCGGTTCAACGAGCTCAGTGAGGTCTCGGACGGTTGGAACGATCCGATCCTCGACGGCGGCTCCGGCGAGGTGGTAGCCGCCGAGGAGGGTGTCGATCGGCTGGTCGGGTAGGAGCCGGCGCGCCTCCAGTCCGACATTGACGATGCCGGCATGTGAGCAGGCCGACAGCACGGTCGTCCCCCGTCCGCGCACGCAGGCGGTGAGGAACCGCTCGTCGCGGATCTCTGGGTCGAGCACCACGTCCTCCCCCCGCCACGTGTGATGCCCCGGCAGGCCGGTCTCGTAGCTGGTCTGACGCGGAATGGCGCCGCTCGAGAGGAACAGGTCGGCGACCGGGTGCGCCTGTCCACGGGCGGCGATCCGACCGCCGGCGGTTTCGATCGCTTCGAGGGCGGGTTCGGGCCCGAACATCGCGAAGACACCAAGGGGCGTGAGGATGCCGCGCTGGTCGGGACGGTCGGGATGGACGTCGACGAGGAGCGGCGCTCGACCCGCAGCCGCCCGGGCGGCCGCCACGGCGGCCACGACTGCGGGGATGCCACCGGAGTGATCCCAGTGCCAGTGCGACAGGAAGAGCACGTCGATCGCCGCGAGATCGACGCCGAGTCGTTCTGCGTTGGCGAGCCACACGGCGCCGTAGGGGCCGACGTCGAATAGCGCGGTCGAGGTCTGCGATCCCCGCCGCGCGGTCGCGACGGCGGAAAAGCCGTGGCAGGCGACGCAGAGGTGATCGAAGGTGGCGACACAGTCGTGGCCGTCGTGCTGCCGGCTCGGTGCGACGCTCTCGAAGATGGCGGCCAGCTCGGGAAGCTGAGGGAGCCCGGGGCCGATACTCGACAGGGCGTCGGTCGCGTTGTCGACCACGATCGTGATGAGGAGCTCGTCGAGCTCGGGTGCCACGTCCGGAACCGATCCCATCACACGCCCCGGTTCGGCCGATGTGCGCTCACAGGTGCAGTCTCGCACCTAGCGAACCACTCGAGCGCGTCTGACTGAGCATCCCAGAAGCGCCGCTCTGCTCGGCGGCGAGAGTGCCACGGACCCGGCGTTTGGGGACGACGACTCGGGCTGACACCGCAGGAACGCCGACGTTCAGTCCTCGATCTGTCCCGTTCCTTCTCGCAATGCCCGTTGTACGCCATCGCGCATGGCCTGCAGCTTCTCGGACGAATGACCGACCCAGTCGACAAGCTCACCTACGACACGAAGTGGTTCGCGGGCACGGAATGAGTGCGTCGGATTTCCAGGGAACTTCTTGTCAGTTAGGTTCGGGTCGTCTTCGAACTCGGCCATCGGCTCGACGACGTAGATCCGCCCGCGGCCTTCACCAGAGGCGAGCTCGGCGCCCCAGGTCGCAGCGTCAAGAGTCGCGGTGAAATTTACGTAGTTCATCGCGCGGCCGTGTTCGAAGTTCGATTCGCGGCCCGAGACAAGCTTCTCGCCCACGGCGAGGTCCGCCTTCGTGCCGTGCAGGTAGACGCCTGGCTCGTACACCTCGAAGGGCACCGGCTCCTGCTTGGCGCTCACGACGGTGACGTTACCAACGCGAACCCGAGACGCATTTGGGCGTCGGCTCCCAAACTTTCGATTGCGGCGAACCCAGTAGGGCCGTCGCCGAGGTGCCGCTCGGCAAGCACACGCCTCGTCGACCACGAGTCGGCGGTATGGGACGGCCTATAAGCAGTCGGATACTTCGCCGGTCTTAGCCCCGGGGTGCGAAGAACTCAAGTGCGATGTTGTCGGGATCTCGAAACGACAATGCCGAGTAGGAAGGCGTGTCCACGATGCCACCGTTGGGGATGCCGAGTTCCTTAAGACGGATTTCCCATGCCTTTAGCTCATCGCGGTTGGCACAGCCGAAAGCCAGATGATCGAGCCCCGGCCGCCGCTCGTTGAACGGCTCAGTGCTGTCCAAGTCAGGGAACTGAGTTACGCCAACGATTGTGCCGCCGGTAAGCCAAGCGACGCGCTGGAACGGACCTGTGTCCTCGTCAAGGATTGGGTCCGAGCCGAACAGATCCT
>VAWU01000023.1:183134-191751 GCA_005888325.1 Actinomycetota bacterium | reverse complement strand
CACTCGTCGCGCAGCTGCTTGAACGTGTCGCGCTCCGAACGCTTCAGCAGCGGTCGCTCCTCGTTTGGGTTCAGCGCGGCGGCGGAAGCGATCGCCTCGGCCTGGACCTCCGACAGCGTCCCGGCGCGGAACGCCTCGGCCGTAGCGGGCAGCGCGGCCAGGCGTTCGGCCGTCTCCAGACCCGCTTGCACCCGACCCACGCTCGTGCCCGTCTTGTGCGCGATGAAGTGGGCGGCGCTGCGCTCACCCGAGGCCCGCCACACGTTGGACTCCTCCACCCGCTTGGCCACCAGCGTGCGCCCCGCCGCCAGCACCCGCTCGCCCTCGGTGATGACTTCCAACAGACGCAGCGCGTCGGGACCGCTGAGACAGCCGGGCTCGAGCGCGGACAGGATGGCCCATTGAGTCGCCACCGTCGCCTGCAGCTCGTCGAGCACCGACATCGCTTCTCCCGCGGACGCGAGGAATCACCGATACGGGGAAGCGCTGACGTCACTCTACTCGAACACACGTTCGATCGCAAGTCTCAAAAACGAGATTCTCCAGAGTAATCCACTGACCGCGGAGGCCTGCAGCGACCGCTCGTCCGCGCTGCAGCCGTACATACCGCGCCCCGAGCCGACGATCCGGTCTCACGAGCGCGGAGCAAGTGCTCGGGACGGCCGCCGCTTGATCAAGGGCTCGACAACGCGGCCCCTGCCACACTTCGCGAGTGGCCGCTTCATTCCCGGGGGCGGATCCCCGATGCGGGTGATCGGTGCCGGCTTCGGCCGGACCGGGACGCTGTCGTTCAAGCGCGCCCTCGAGGACCTCGGGTTCGGCCCGACGTATCACATGCAGGAAGTGATGCGGCGTCCTTCCCACATCGACAGGTGGCTTCGGTACGCCCGCACCGGCGAGGTGGACTGGGACGAGCTTTTCTCCGGGTTCGGCTCGGGCGTCGACTTCCCGGTCAGCTGCGTCTGGGAGGAGCTGGCGTCGCACTTTCCTGACGCGAAGGTCGTGCTGACCGTCAGAAATCCGCAGCAGTGGTGGGCGAGCACTGAGTCGACGATCTACCGGTTCCGCATGGCGTTCCCGGCATGGATGCTGCGATCGGTGCCGATGACACGACGCTGGGTGGAGATGATCGATCGACTCGTGTGGGACGGCCTCTTCGACGGCCGGTTCACCGATCGTGATCACGCGGTCGCGATCTTCGAGCGACACATCGCGCACGTGCGCGCGACTTGCCCACCCGAGCGGCTCCTGGTTTTCGACGTCGCAGATGGCTGGGAGCCGCTGTGCGCTTTCCTCGACGCGCCCGTTCCTCGGCACTCGTTCCCTCACCTGAACGACGCGAAGGTGACGCGGCGCGTCATCGCCGCGGTGCGGTGGGGGACTCGAGCCATGCCGATCGTCGTCGCCTCGGCCGCCGCCGGTCTGGCGGTTCGCAGACGAACGAGGAGATGCAACGAGGCGCGAGCACCTTCTCGAGCCTCTTGATCGCCACGAATTCAGTCGTACGTCACCGTCACCGTCGTCCGCACGGGCCGGTCGCCTCGAGGTCGTAGCGCAAGATCCAGCCGCCGGGCCCGAACTCATCGCCGCACGGAAAACCGGGGTCGAGGATCGAACGCCACCATGGCTCGTCACCGACCGCCCATGCCCCAGTAGAAGGGCCCTGCGGTCGGTGTCACGGCGATGTTCCATCCCATGGCGCGCAGTCGCCGTTCGAGTCCTTCCGCTTGGAAGGGAACCTTGATGATGCGGAATGGCGTGCCATCGTTGATTCGCCGTTCGACGATTGACGAGCTCGTCCCCTGGATCAGCTCGGCTTCTGTTCGGTAGTTGTCGTCGAAGAAGAACACGACCCCACCGGGCCGAAGGCAGTCATCGACAAGAGACCAGAACGAGTCGAAGTGCTCCTCGGGGACGTGGGACAACCAAAAGCCGAAGAAGACTGCGTCGTAGCCGCGGTCGGGTCGCCATGAGAAGAGATCTGCCTCGATGAAGCGCACCGACGCGACGCCGTCCCGAGCCTTTGCCCGAGCCAGCATCTCCGGGGCGGCATCCAGGGCGGTGACGGCCTTTGCTGAGCGAACGAGGAATTGAGTCCAGGTGCCAGAGCCGCACGCGAACTCGAGCACATCGCCAGTCGGACGAAAGGCGTCGATGGCGGCCAGGAGCTCGTCCTGGCCGGGGACGTCGATGCGGTGATCCTCGTACTCGTTGGCGATGGCTCGGTAATAGGCGAGCTGTTCGGTGAGTATCGAAGAGGTTGAACTCGGCACCCGCACAGTTTGCCCAGTGCTCGGCGCTCGTTCTGGACAGCACGAAGCCCCCCTCCGCGTCAACGGCCCACCCCGCGACCCGATCACCTTCTGCGACTCCCAATTCCAACGGCACGAGCACCGCAAGCCCGGCGAGACCCCCACACCCACGAGCGGATGCCGGCAGCACGGCTGCCACGCGCGCAACCTGGATCCCACTTCGCGCGTCAGACGCCCTTTGTCTCGTGCGGATCGCGACGGGCGCGGGCGCGTCGCTTGCCCTCGTGCATGGCCTGCACCCGTGCCACGGGGATAGCGCGGCCCTCCTCGACGAGCTCTGCGGCCAAGTGCTGGCGGCCGGGCATCTGCTCGGTCCACGGGTCGCGGTCGCCCAGGTGTCGTAGCGCGGTGTGGACGGTGAACTCGGCCGGCGCGATGTCGTCGAGATCGTCCCAGCCCACCGGGAAGGACACGGGCACACCGGGGCGGACGCGCGGGCTGTAGGCCGCGACCACAGTTGCCCCGCCGACCCGCGTCGAGTCGACGAACACCTTGCCGCCACGGTCCTCCTTGACGAACGCGGTCGTGGCGATCTCAGGACCCAGTCGCTCGGCCCGCGCCGCGATGGCTCGCGTTGCGGCGGCCGCGTCCTCCGGCGCCTCGTCGCCGATCGGGACGAAGACGTGCACGCCCTTGGCGCCACTGGTCTTCACCGCACCTTCGAGCCCGACATCGGCCAGTGCGCGGCGGACCAGGTGAGCCGCCTCGACGGCCATCGAGAAGGCGCCGGCGTCGGGCGGGTCGAGGTCGAGGACGAGATGGGTCATGCGGTCAGGATGATCGACCCGTGCGAGGGTGGGGTGGTACTCGACGGCGCGCTGGTTCGCGAACCAGAGCAGCGTCCGTCGGTCGTTGCACAGCGCGTAGGACACCTCGCGCTTCGAGGTCTCCGCCCAGAACTGCACCGTGCGCACCCACGACGGCGTGTACTTCGGGACGTTCTTCTGCATGAACGCCTCTTGACCACGGTGGACGCGGATCACCGACAGCGGCCGGTCCACCAGCGCCGGGATGATCCGGTCGCGCACCGCGTCCAGGTACTCCACCAGGTCCCGCTTGGTCGCGTCCGCGCCGTCGAACAGCGGCTGGTCGAGGTTCGTCAGCGACACCCCGTCCCGTGATTCGCCGCCGCTTGTCTCGCTCATCACAGGAAAGCTATCGACAGAGCTCCACGAAGGGCATCCCGCCGCGCCAAGTGGAGGCCGTGCAATCGGCAAGTGATCACGGGCTTGTCGACCAGCGCCGCGCGGCCGCTCGGGAGGGCTAGCGGCTGGCGCGGCGACGGAGCGGCCACACCGCTGCCGCCCCAAGAGCGATCGCAAGCGCAACCAGTCCGATCACGCCGAGAATCCGATTGCGCATGATGTCCGCGCAGGTCCCGCCGTGGCCCTTGTATCGAAAGAAGTTGCCGCAGGTCGAGTCCGTGCCGTAATCGGCCCAGTCGAACGCGAAGTAGGCAGCGCCGGCGAGGCAGCAGAGAGCGGCGAGCACCGCCGGTGCCTGCCACGCACGTCTGGACACCCGCACATCTTGCTCTGGCGTCAACTCGCGTGCTGCTACTTCGCTTCACCGAATCCGTTGGCGCGCGCCACCTGAGGCAACCGTCGTCCGCGAGCCGGACTGATCTGACGGTCGACGACAGGCGGCCGAGTGCCACCGAACGGCACGTCGAGGTCAGTCCCGGGAGCCAGGTGGCTCGCTGGGGAAGAACGCTCTTGCTGCTCCGCTCGCGGCACGAACTCGTGATGTCGAGGGCGGCCAAGACGTCAGTCGAACTCGATGACCACCTTGCCGAGGGCGCGACCTTCGCCGACATAGGCCAGCGCGTCCGGCACTTCGTCGAGCCGAAATGTGCGGTCGATGTGGATTCCTACGTAGCCCGCGACGCAGAGGTCGGCCAGCGGTTCGAAGTACGTCGGCCCCTGCTTCACTGCGAGCACCCCGAGCCGTCGACCCGTGAGCCGGCCGGTGATCGAGCCGATGGTCGCGACCCGCAGCAGTGTCGGCACCGATCCACCGACGCAGAGGTACCGACCACCACGGTTCAGCGCCCTGCGGTACGCAAACACGGACCCGTGGGCGACGAGATCGAGCACGAGGTCGTACGGTTCGTCGGTGCGGGTGAAGTCCTCGCTGTCGTAGTCGATCACCTCGTTGGCACCCAGCGATCGCATGAAGTCAAGCTTGCCGGCGTTGTCGACGGCGGTCACGTGCGCGCCGGCGCGCGTGGCGAGCTGGATCGCGAACGATCCGGTGCCACCTCCGGCCCCGTTGATCAGCACTCGTCGCCCGGGGCCGACACCGGCGGTTCCTTGCAGCGCGATCGCTCCGGCCTGTGGGATCGTCGACGCCTCGTTGAAAGTCAGCCCCTCGGGCTTGGGGGCGAGGGCCGACTCGGGCACCACGGTGTACTCGGCGAAGCCACCCCTGAGCCCGAGGTTGTCGCCATACACCTCGTCGCCCGTACGGAAGCGGGTGACGCCGGTGCCGACGGCTTCGACGCGTCCGGCGATGTCCGAGCCGAGCGTCCGGCGAGCCGGCGCGCGTAGCCCTCCGATCCGTGCGTAGAGCGGTGAGCCGCGCAGGAACTCCCAGTCGGACAAGTTGACCGATGTCGAAGCCACCCGGACAAGCACCTGTCCTGCGGCCGGCGACGGCGTCGGCACGTCCTCGACCCGCAGCATCTCCGGTGGGCCGTACCGGTCGTAGACGACTGCTCTCAAGCGAGACGCGCGTCGGAGCCGGGGTCCGCGCAACTAGGCATCTCGGACGAGCGTACCCGTGGCCCGCGGGCGGTTGAATAGTGGTGTGGGCGGTTGGATGGTGGCGTCGATCGCGAGCACTGAGCACCTGAAGGACGATTCGACCCACCGGACAGGCTGGCCGCGACAGTGCCCGCCTATCGCCGGGTCACCGGGCCGCTCAGCCGCGGCGGCCCAGCAGCGCGAGCAACCGCGTCTGCGGGTTCGCGTCGGGCGGCACCTCGACCTCGCTGCCGAACATGCCGCTTCCCTTGAGCAGCTCGGCTTGAGGCGTCACGACCTCCCAGCACGCCTCGACCAATCCCGCGTCGAGCTCGGCGTCCTGCCCGGTCGCGGTGGCCAGGTCCCAACCGTGGATGAGGACGTCGATGAACCGGTGGCCCGCATAGACCTCGCCCGGCACCGGACCGTACGAGACGGCCACGCTCGCCTGCATGGCGCCCGGTGCGCTGAACGCGGCGTCGGCCTCGCCCGCGGAACGCTCGTAGGTCGCAAGCGGGTCGTCGCCCAGCACGTCACCGTCGTACTTGTCGCCGACGTCGGCGATTGACGAGCCTCCGACGAGCGGGGCGACCCAGAAGTTCCCGGAGACGATGTGGTTGACGAGCATCCGGACGTCGTACTCGGCGCAGGGCGTGGGATCGTGCCATTGGCCCGGCTCGACGGCCGCCAGGAAGGCGCGGGTGGACGCCAGCGCGCCTGAGTGCATGTCAGGAAGGTTCATGGCCCGATTCCACCACGCGGTCGCTCCGGGCGTCACGGGTGCGGCGACGGTTGCGGGAGACGATTCGCCACGCGACCACCGCGAAGCCGACCGAGATCACGGCGAGCACCGTGTGCACCGCCTTGAAGGAGAAGTCGCGGGTGTCGTCACCCCAGATGTTCCAGATGCGCGTGACCCAGACATAGACGGTCCACACGCAGAAGGCCCGGAGGACGAGGGCTTCGCGGCGGAGCACGGAGCGACCGTAGCCGTCGCGAGCGCCGCCCTGAGACTCGCCGCCCGGTGAGCGCGACCGGCCGCCCCGCCGTTACACTTGACCGGTCAGTCAAGTCAGGGGGACCACGTGCCCGAGACGATCACCGAGGAGCGGTTCCGCCACGAGGCGAAGGCCTTCCTCGAGGCCAACGCCAAACCCCGCCAGGTCGAGCGTGGGGGTTGGGGTGAAGGCAGCGACAAGGTGGGTCTGCTGTCCGAGAAGACCCCGGAGGAGGAGCGCGAGGAGCTGCGTGCCGCGAAGGATTGGAAGGCGCGGGTCTTCGACGCCGGCTTCGGCTGGATCACCGGTCCCGAGGAGTACGGCGGCCGGGCGATGCCCAAGGCGTACGAGCGCGCGTACCAGGCGCTCGAGTCGCGCTACGACACGCCGTCGACCTCGGCCTTCGGGATCGGGCTCGGCATGGTGGCGCCCACGATCCTCGCCCACGCCACCGACCCGGTGAAGGACGCCTACCTGCGCAAGCTCTACCGCGGCGACGTCGTCGCCTGCCAGCTGTTCAGCGAGCCCGCCGCGGGCTCCGACCTCGCCGGCCTGCAGTCGCGCGCGGTTCGCGACGGCGACGAGTGGGTCATCAACGGCCAGAAGGTGTGGACGTCGGGCGCGCAGTTCAGCGACATCGGCGAGATCATCTGCCGCACCGACCCCGATGCGCCCAAGCACAAGGGCCTCACCGGCTTCGTCGTCGACATGAAGGCGCCCGGCGTCGAGGTGCGACCGCTGCGCCAGATGACCGGCGGCGCGTCGTTCAACGAGGTCTTCTTCACCGACGTGCACGTGCCCGACGACCATCGCCTCGGCGACGTGAACCAGGGTTGGACGGTCGCGCTGACGACGCTGATGAACGAGCGGGCGTCGATCGGCGGGGGCGGCGGCGGCCTGGGCACGATGAGCTCACAGCGCTTCATGGAGATGGCCCGCACCATGGGCCGGTCCGACGACCCCGTCGCCCGTCAGCGCCTCGCCGACGTCTACATCCACGGTGCCGTCGCCCGCTACACGAACATGCGCGCGATGGCGCGCATCAAGGCGGGCCAGCTCCCGGGCCCGGAGATGTCGATCGCCAAGCTGTCGCTCACGCAGAACTTCCAGCGCATCGCCAACCTCGTCGGCCTGCTGCTGGGCCCGCGCCTCATCGCCGACACGGGCGAATGGGGCACCTATGCCTGGGCCGAGTTCGTGCTCGGCGTGCCCGGCGTACGCGTCGCCGGTGGCACCGACGAGGTCATGCGCAACATCGTGGGCGAACGGGTGCTCGGCCTCCCGAAGGAACCACGCGGCGACCTTTGACGGTGGGTGTTTCGAGCCCGGCGCGGGTGAGGCCCCACTTCTCGAGGAGCGTGCGGTAGGTGCCCGCCGCCGTCACCGCGGCGAGCGCCTTGGCGAGGGCGTCGCGTAGCTCGGTGCTGCTCGAAGCCACCGCGATCCCGTAGGTGCCGCCACCGGCGGGCGCTCCGGTCTCGTCGAACGCGGTTCCCCCCGCCGTGGTCTTGGCGTAGTAGCCGGCGACGGCCGCGTCGGTCAGCATCGCCGCCACGCGTCCGCCCCGAAGCTGCTCGAGCGCGGCGGCGTCGCTCGCGAGCGCGACGGCGTTGAGCTCGGGTCGCCCCGCGGCCCGACATGCCGCCGACTGGTCGGGCACTGTCTGGGTGTCCTGCTCGGCGTCCTTCTGCACGGCGACGGTCTGGCCGCAGAGATCGTCCAGGGACTGCACGGCCTTCGGGTTGCCCTTCGGCACGAGGATCGACGTGCCGGCCATGAGGTAGTCGATGAAGGCGACGCCCGAGGCCCGGCGCTCCGGCGTGTCGGACAGGCCCGACATCACGAGGTCGAACCGGCCGGCGACGAGCGCGGGCAGGAGCCCCTCGAGGTCGGTGAAGTTCACGAAACGCGCTTGCACGCCGAGCCGTTTGGCGATCGCATTCGCGAGATCGACGTCGAAGCCCTGCGGTGTCGCGGAGCCTGCGCCGAAGAACTCGAGCGGTGCGTACTCGATGTCGGAGCCCACCGTGATCACGCCGGTCTGCCGGATCCGCGCGGGAAGGCTGTCGCGGAGCGGGCGGGGCTTGCCGGCCTTCGCGTCACCACCACCACCACCACACGCACCGGCGAGTGCGACCGCGCACGCGACGGAAACCCACCGCATCGCTGCTACCAGAGCGCGACCTGAGCCGATCGCCGGGGCACGCCGGCCCACGGGATGTGGTCCATGAACACCCAGCTCCGGCGGTGGATCGACGTGGGCCCGAAGGCGGCGAGCGCGGACTTGTGCCGGGGACACGGGTAGCCCTTGTTGAGGTCGAAGTCGTAGCCCGGGAAGTGCTCGGCCTCGGCGCGCATCAGCCGGTCGCGCGTCACCTTGGCCAGGATCGACGCCGCCGCGATCGAGAGGCACGTGGCGTCGCCTCGAACCAGGCGACGCGTGCGGGCGTGACCCACGAAGTCCCAGTTGCCGTCGATGAGGACGGCATCGACGGTGAGGCCCAGGCCGTCCACCGCGCGGCGCGCGGCCAGGCGCTGGGCCGCCGACATGCCGAGCGAGTCG
>VAWU01000023.1:88752-183097 GCA_005888325.1 Actinomycetota bacterium | reverse complement strand
TCGAACAGGCGCTCGCGCTCCGCCTCGTCGAGCATCTTGGAGTCGCGCACGCGGTAGACGCGTCGGTCGCAGGGCAGCACCGCGGCCCCCACGCTGATCGGCCCCGCCCAGGCCCCCCGGCCCACCTCGTCGATGCCGGCGACGATGTCATGGCCGTCGGCCCACAGGGCACGCTCGTTCGTCAGGCTCGGTACCGTCCGCCGGGCGGGGGGCCGGGAGCGCGACCCCGGGGGCTGGCCCATCGTCCGACCATAACGCCGCCGCCGTCGCCGGCGGCAGCAATCCTCTGCAACTCGTCGCGCCCGACCACCGTGACGGTGGTCGGGCGCGACAAGAAGCACTCAGGCCAGGTGCACCGAGGCGGGACCGTCGACCACCTCGCCGACAGGAACGAACCCGGCCTCGACCAGCCGGGGATCGCGCGCCGCGGCCGGGGTCAGCGCGGCGAGCAGGCCGCCCGACGTCTGGGGGTCGAAGGCGAGCGCCTCCAGGGCGGCGGGCGCGCTCGAGACCACGTGACCGTCGAGGTGGGTGCGGTTGCGCGGGTCGCCGCCCGTGCGCACACCGGCCTCGGCCGCGGCCAGGGCGCCGGCGTACAGGGGCAGCGCCCCGGTGTCGACACGGAGCGTGGCTCCGGAGCGCTCTGCCATCTCCCACGCGTGGCCCAGGAGCCCGAAGCCGGTGACGTCGGTGACCGCGTGCGGGGCCTCGGCGAGACCGGAGAGCGCCTCGGCCGCGTGGCGGTTGAGCGTGCGCATGCGCGCGATGGCCGCGGTCTTGTCGTCGTCGCCACCCCCCGCGAGCAGGATGCCGGTGCCGATGGGCTTGGACAGCACGAGGGTGTCTCCGGCGCGGGCGCCGGCCTTGGTCCAGACCCGGTCGGGGTGCACCAGGCCCTGCACGGCCAGGCCGAAGATCGGCTCCTCCGAGCGGATGGTGTGGCCCCCCGCCACCACGCCTCCGGCCTCCGCGACCACTGCGGCGGCGGCGCTGAGGATGGCCCCCACCACCTCGACCGGTAGGCGCTCCGGGAAGGCCGAGATGTTCAGCGCGAGCACCACCCGTCCGCCCATGGCGAAGACGTCGCTGCACGCATTGGCCGCGGCGATGGCGCCGAAGTCCGACGGGTCGTCGACCAGCGGGGGGAAGAAGTCGGTCGTCGACACCATCGCGGTGTCGGCGCTCAAGCGGTAGACCGCGGCGTCGTCGAACGGTGCCAGGCCGACCAGGAGCGCGTGGTCGGCCGACCCCGCGAGCGCCTTGACGAGTCCGTCGAGCGGGGATGCGCCCCACTTCGCGGCGCACCCGCCACACGTCGTCCATTCGGTGAGCTTGATGTTCACGCGAGCAGTATCCCGCGCTTGATCGGTGATGCTCGTGCGCTCACAATGAGCCGTGATCATCGGAGAGGCCTTGGATCCGGGCACCAAAGTCGAGGTTCGGAGCCGGTTCGACCAGTCGTGGGCGAGGGGTTTCGAGGTGGCCGACCACACGGAGTACGGCTACCGGATCAAGCGGCTGTCCGACGGAATCGTGCTCCCCACCGAGTTCAGCGACGACGACGTGCGCCAGGAGAAGCACCGCCGGAACCTCTGGTGGTACTGAGTCTCTGGCGGTACTGAGTCTCCGGCGGTACTGAGCCCTACTGCTTCGCGTTGCCGACCGCGGCGATGAAGTCGTCGATCGAGAGCGCCGGCATCGTGCGCGTCTTGAGCGTGCCGCGCGCTCCCAGCTCGACCGCGAGCCGGGCCATCACCTTCTCGTCGGGCGCCTCGATGATGTTGAGGAAGTCGTAGTCGCCCAAAAGGGCGTATTGCGCGACGACCTTCACACCCATGGCCTCGACCTCGGCCGTGACCGCCCGGATCCGGTCGGGGTTGTCGCGCAGCGTGGCGGCACCGTCGGGCCCCAGCGTGGAGAGCATGATGAACGTCGGCATGGGCGTCGACGCTAATCGACCGCGCTAACCGACGCGAGCGATCGTTTGCGCCTCGCCCTCGTCGGGGTCGGTGGTGAGGAAGGCGTCGAGCACCTCGGCCGCGTCGGTGCACAGCGCGGCGCGCACGCCGGCGACCTTGTTGGCCGCGATCGACACGCCGGTGCCCGTCCAGCAGCACACCACCCCGCGCTCTGCGTCGCCGCCGCTCACGGCCTCGCCCACCCGGCGACCCACGTCGGGCCAGGGCTCGTCCTCGAGCCGCAGCACGACCTCGTGGCCCGTCCGTTCGAGCGTCGCCACCATCTCGTCGGTGACCGCGGTGCGCTCGTCGGTGCCGAAGGCGATGCGCATGACGCCCAGTATCCCCGACCCCGCGCAGAACGTCTCCCCGGCGGCATCTTGCGCGGGAAGATCGGGGGGTGGGAGCCAAGATCACCTTCATCGGGGCCGGCAGCACCGTGTTCGCCAAGAACCTGCTGGTCGACATCCTCGGCTACCAGGAGCTGGCGTCGTCCACGATCACGCTGTTCGACATCGACGAGGCGCGGCTGGGCACCTCGGAGCTGGTCGCCCGGCGGGTGGCGGACGCCCTGGGCGTGAGCGCGACCGTCACCATCGAGGCCACGACCGACCGGCGCAAGGCGCTCGACGGCACGGACTACGCGCTGAACATGATCCAGGTCGGGGGCTACGAGCCGTGCACGGTGACGGACTTCGAGGTGCCGAAACGCTTCGGCCTGCGGCAGACCATCGGCGACACGTTGGGCATCGGCGGGATCATGCGGGGACTGCGCACCATCCCGGTCCTCCTGTCGATGTGCCGCGACATGGAGGAGCTGTGCCCCGACGTCACCTTCCTCAACTACGTGAACCCCATGGCCATGAACTGCTGGGCCATCGCCCGCGCCAGCCGCATCCGCACGGTGGGGCTGTGCCACAGCGTTCAGCTCACGGCCTGGCAGCTGGCCCAGGACATCGGCGTGCCCTACCGCGACATCACCTACCTCGCCGCAGGCATCAACCACATGGCGTTCTACCTCCGGTTCGAGCGCGACGGCGAGGACCTCTATCCGCTCTTGCGCCGGGTGGTCGACGAGGCGCGGGTGCCGGCCGGCAACCGCGTGCGCTACGAGATGCTGCGGCGGTTGGGCTACTTCGTCACCGAGTCGAGCGAGCACTTCGCCGAGTACGTGCCGTGGTTCATCAAGCGCGACCGGCCCGACCTCGTCACCCGCTTCGACGTGCCGCTCGACGAGTACCCACGTCGGTGCGAGGCGCAGATCGCCATGTGGGACGACCTGCGCCGGCAGCTGGAGAGCGATGCCCGCGTCGACGTCACCCGCAGCGCCGAGTACGGAGCGAGGATCATCCACAGCATGGAGACCTATCGGCCCCGCGTCGTGTACGGCAACGTGCCCAACCACGGGCTCATCGACAACCTGCCCGAGGGTTGCATCGTCGAGGTGCCGTGCCTCGTCGACCGCAACGGTTGCCAACCGACGCGCATCGGCGCGCTGCCACCGCAACTTGCCGCGCTGATCCAGACGAACGTCAACGTGCAGGCGCTCACGGTGGAAGCCGCGCTGTCCGGCCGCCGGGAGCACGTGTACCACGCGGCCATGCTCGACCCCCACACCGCGGCCGAGCTCGATCTCGATCAGGTCTGGGCCCTGGTCGACGACCTCTTGCACGCGCACGCAGGCTGGGTGCCGACGCTGAGCTGATCGGCGAAGAAGATCGGTCCAGCCGTGATGCCTGCGTGCCGATCACACCGTGAGCAGCGGGTGTCGTTCCACTCGCGAGCGGCAGCACGACTCCTCATGGAGGATCCAATGCTGGAGCTGACGAACACCATCAACGCCATGGTCGACCAGCTCAACGGGTTCATCTCCGAGGTGACACGGGTTGCCCGCGTCGAGCACGTCATGACGAACTTCTCCGCCGCGCTCAGGTTCACGCCGAACGGCGGCGACGTCACGGTCGCCGTCCGCGGCGGCGACGACCACGACACGGTCGACGTCAGCGTGGCGGACACCCGCATGGGCATCCACCCGACCGACATCGACAGCATCTTCGGTCGCTTCTACCGGACGAGGATCGCAGTCGACACCGCCATCAAGGGCAGCGGGCTCGGCCTCGCGATCGCGAAGCGGATGATCGAGGCGCAGAACGGCAAGATCCGGGTGACGAGCCGGCTGGGACACGGTTCGACGTTCACGGTGACGTTGCGGTCGCGAATCGCGAGCTCCAGGCCGTCTGATGGGCGACAACGGTTCCCAGACGGTTCTGGTCGCCGACGACGACCCCGATCTCGTCGCGCTGGTGGCGCGCCGGCTGGTCAGGGCCGGTTACGAGGTGATCACCGCGTCCGACGGAGAGCAGGCGCTCCAGCTCGTCGAGCAGTTCCTGCCGGAGCTGGCGGTATTGGACGTGATGATGCCCAAGCTCACCGGCATCGACGTGGTCGGGCGGCTCCGGGCCCACGCCGCGACGCGCGACGTTCGCATCATCCTCATCAGCGCCGGCTTCTCGGACAACGTCGCCAGTCGGGGCCCGCCGGGCGCCGACGACTCCATCAAGAAGCCGTTCGGCGTGCTCGAGATACCTGATCGGGTGCAGGCCGTCCTCGCCCGCTGACCTCGGGGCACGACCTCGAGGCGCGGCTCGCAACCTACGCTCGTGTGCATGGCTCAGAAGCCCCGCCGACGGGTCGCGATCGTCCCTCACACCCACTGGGACCGCGAGTGGTACCAGCCGTACCAGACGTTCCGCCTGCGCCTCGTCGACCTGCTCGACGAGTTCCTGCCCCGCCTCGATCGCGATCCGGCCTATGCCCGCTTCATGCTCGACGGGCAGATGGCCGTGGTCGACGACTACCTCGAGGTGCGACCCGAGGCCGAGCCCGTGCTCCGGCGCCTGGCCGGGAGCGGACGGCTGTCGATGGGACCGTGGTACATCCTCATGGACGAGTTCCTCGTCTCGGGCGAGACGATCGTGCGCGACCTGCAGCTCGGCCTCGAGCGAGCCGCGGCCTTCGGGGGGGCCATGCCCGTGGGCTACCTGCCCGACATGTTCGGCCACGTCGCCCAGATGCCCCAGCTGCTGCGCCAGGCGGGTCTGGAGCACGCGGTGGTGTGGCGGGGCGTGCCCGCGGCCGTCGACCGCACGGGCTTCTGGTGGACCGCTCCCGACGGCTCCACGGTTCGCGCCGAGTACCTCTGGGTGGGCTACGGCAACGGCGCCGCGGTCCCCGACGACGCCAAGGCCCTCGTCGCCCGGATACGCGCCCACGTCGACGAGCTCGGCGACGCCCTTCCCGCGGGCGCCCCGCTCCTCTGGATGAACGGCACCGACCACCAGGTGCCCCAGCCGTGGCTGGGCCGGGTGGTGGCCGAGGTCAACGAGATCCAGGACGACTACAAGCTCGTCGTGACGTCGCTCGCCGAGTACCTGCCGACGGCCCCGGTCGAGGGCCTGCCCGAGTGGACGGGCGAGCTGCGCTCGGGCGCGCGGGCCAACCTGTTGATGGGTGTGGCGTCCAACCGCGTCGACGTGAAGCAGGCCGCGGCGCGCGCCGAGCTCGCCCTCGAGCGCCGGGCCGAACCGCTCTCGGCGCTGTTCCTGCCGGCCGAGCAGTGGCCGGGGCGACTCCTCGATCTGGCCTGGCGTGAGGTCATCCGCAACGCGGCCCACGACTCCATCTGCGCGTGCTCGGTCGACGAGGTGGGCGCCGCGGTGCTGCACCGGTTCGCCGAGGCCACCCAGATCGCGACGGGCCTGGCCCGCCGGGCCGTCCGCGCCCTCGGTCGGTCGATGACCGATCCCGGCACCGTCGTCGTGAACGCCTCCGCACGCACGCGCGGCGGCCTGGTCGAGCTCGTGCTCCCCGCCGCCGCGCCGGCGGATGACACGCCGTCCGGTGCTTCGCCGTCGGGCTACACGCCGCTGCAGGTGCTCGCCCGAGGCGTGCCCGCGACCGAGACCCGGACGATGGCGGCACGCGCGTTCAACCCCTTCATCGGCGACCTGGTGAACCGGGCCGCACTCGACCGCACCACCGTCACGCGCGTCGAGTGGGGCGACGACGACACGGTGGTGCTGCGCGTGGGTGCCGGGGGGATCGGACGCGACACCGGCTCCCGGCTGGCCGAGCTCTTCGCACGCGCTGGAGCGATGCACGACGAACCGCTTCGGGTCGAGGTGCGGCACGAGGGCTGGCGGCGCGTGCTGGCTCGGGTCGACGACGTGCCCGGCCTCGGGTGGGCGACCTGGACGGGCGAGGCCCGAGCGCTCGACCCGGTGCGCGCCGAGCAGGCCACGGGCACGCTCGACAACGGGCTCGTGCGCATCGAGGTCGACCCGACCGACGGCACCTTCTCCATCGACGGTGTGGCCGGGTTGGGCCGTCTCGTCGACGACGGTGACGCAGGCGACACGTACAACTACTCCCCGCCCCCGGTCGACGCGGTGGTCGACTCGCCGTCGGCGGTGCGCATCGACGTCGAGGAGACCGGTCCCCTCCGGGCCCGTGTGCTCGTGACGCGGACGTTCACCTGGCCCGAGCGGGTGGAGGGCGGCTCGCGACAGGGAGAACGCGTGGTCGACGTCGCCACGCGCCTCGAGCTGCGGGCGGGTGAGCGTCTCCTGCGCGTCGAGACCAGCTTCGACAACCCATCGCGCGACCACCGACTCCGCGCCTGGTTCCCGCTGCCCACGCCGACCGACAGGTCGCGCGCCGAATGCGCGTTCGCCGTCGTCGAGCGGGGCCTCGAGGCCGAGGGCGGTGCGCACGAGCGACCGCTGCCCACGTTTCCCTCGCGCCGCTTCGTGCAGGCCGGTGGGCTCACGGTCGTGCACGAGGGCCTCCTCGAGTACGAGCTCGTGCAGGGTGGTCGCGCCCTCGCCGTCACCCTGCTGCGCGCCACCGGGGTCATCTCCGGCAACGGCGACATGGCCTACCGGCCCTGGCCGGCCGGTCCTCCCATGCCCGCCGGCGCGGCTCAGCTGATCGGGCCGGTACGCGTCCGCTACTGCTTGTACGTGGGCGACGCCGAGCCCTACGCGCTGGTCGACGACGCCTTCCTGCCCCTCGAGGTCGTGCAGGCGCCGGGCGGCGGCGACCGGCCCGGCCGCGGCGCGGCGCTCACCGTCGACGGTGCCGAGGTGTCGGCCGTCGTGCGCCGGGCGGGGGCGCTCGAGGTGCGCGTGTTCAACCCGAGCGCGGAAGCCACCACAGTCGACCTCGGCGGCCGCTCGGGCTGGCTCATGGACCTGCGCGGCCGTCCCCTCCAGCCCTTCGACGGTCGCTTCGCGCTGCGGCCGTGGGGCATCGCGACCGCCCGCATCACCGAATCCTGAATCGCGGATCCGAGTCGTGCTCAGTGCCCCCGGCGAGCCCGCATGCGCTCCACCACTGCGTCGGGGAACCGCCTCGCGGGCTGGTCGGGGCGACGCACGACCCAGAGCGGGGTGAGGCCGATGTCCTTGAGGCGGCGAGGGCGGGCGGCCCTCAGCACGAAGCGCTCGTCGTCGGCGAGGCGCGTCTGGATCTCCGCGCAGACGACCACCGACCCCGCGTAGGCGATGTTCACGATCCGGCTGGCCAGGTTGACGGTGGGCCCGAAGTAGTCGCCTTCGAGCCCGAGCACTGGGCCGTGGGCCAGCCCCACCCGCACGTCGGACACGGTTTCGTCCTCTCCGTAGGCCTCCGCGAGGAGGAGACCGGTCTCGACTGCGGCCGCGGGCTCCTCGTTGACGAACATGACCTCGTCGCCGATCATCTTGACGATGCGCCCGCCGTGGCCCGCGACGGCGTCGTAGGCCAGGGCCTCGAAACGCCCGACCACCTGGGCGAGCTCGCGCTCCTCGAGCTGCTGGCTCAGCGCGGTGAAGCCCACCATGTCGGCGAAGCCCACCGCGAGCGAGAGACCCGCGTCGCCCAACTGCCGCGTCATCACCACGCGCTGCGCGGCCGCCGCCAGGTGACGCCTCCACTGGTAGACGAGGAGACCCTCGATCGCAGGCAGCAACGCGGCCGATCGGGTCACGACCGCCGCGCTGATCTCCTCGTCGGTTCGCCCGTCGATCAGGCCCAGCGCCTCGAGCCGCTCCCGCACGGCGGCCACCTCCGCTTCCGCGACGCGGCTCATCGCCTGGCCCACAACGCGTGTGATCTGCAGGGCGACCTCCGGATCGACCATGTCGTCGTCCAGGAAGCGGTTGAACGACGTCAGCACCGCGACGTCGGTGTCGGTGAAGATGGCGTCGTCGTCAGGTGGGTCCGGGAAGCCCATCGCCCGCCAGAACCGCCGCGCCTCGTCGGGATCGATCCCCGCCCGGCGGGCGAGCTCGGCGCGCGTGTAGCGGTTCTCCCCGGGGACGAGCAACCGATCGACGGCATCGAGGATCGCCCGTTCGTCGCTCACCGGTTCACCGTCCTCGTTCCTCGGCCGGTGCACCGATCTGCCACATGGGAGCTGCGCTCCTCGCTGCGCTGCGGTGCTCGCTCATGACAATCGCTGTGCCTCGCGGCGCGGCCGGGGCGGGTCGAGTGGTTCCTCGCCCGTCCGCGCCGACGACGACCACGCGGGGTCGAGCCCCGGCGCGCAAATCCGCACCGGGCCGCCCGGCCCCTCGGCGTGCGGCGTGAGCTCCCACAGGAGCACCGGACGTTCGCCGTGCCAGCGCACGGCGAAGGACATGACGCCGTGGTGGGTCGGGGCGTCGTGCACCTCGATGCTCTGCCCGAGCCACGTTTCCGGGAGCATCGAGCAGAGGGCGAGGCCCGCGCCACCGTTGGTCGTCGCCACCTCGCGCACGAGCATGGTGCGCACGAACGAGAGGAGCTCGGCCGCGGCCCAGCCGTGGTGGCCGTCGCCCATGCACCCCCCGCCGAGCTGCGGGTGGATGGCCTCCGGCCAGGTCCAGGTGGGTGTGGCCGCGCCCAGCAGCCAGGCGAGGCGGTCGAGGGCGCGCCTGTCGCCGCCCCGCAGCTCGACCAGGGCCAGCTGCATCGTGAGGTAGGTGCCGAGCCCGGTGTGGCTGATGCCCTGGAAGAACGCGTCGCCGTGACAGAACCGGGTGCGGACGGTCTCCGCCGTCGCGACGATCCGCGGGTCGTCGACCGCGAACAGCTCGAGGGGGTGGCACGCCACCAGCGAGCCGATGATCGCGGGGTCGATGCGCCGGCGGGGGCCGGCCGGCATCGCCTGGGTGCCCAGGCGCGTGGCCGTCAGCCCGAGCGACGCATCGAGATCGGCGGCCATGCGTGCCGCCCACTGGCGCGCCTGGTCCCCGCCGAGCTCGTCTCCGGCTGCCGAAAGCAGGGCGGCACCGTCGCGGAGGCCGGCCAGCGCCCAGAAGTCGTCCCAGTAGAAGTAGTCGAACGGCCCGAGGTGCTCGGCGGAGATGCTGGCCGGGAGCAGGCCGCGCAGCTCGGGGTCGCGCCGGCGCCGGCGGGCGTGGCGCTTGCGCTCGATCCACCGCACGCCGCGGGCGACCGCAGGCGCGGTGAGCTCGAGGACGGCCCGGTCGCGCGTCAGCCGCCAGTGCTCCCCGAGCGTCCACAGCGCGGCCCCGTTGGCGTCCCACTCCTGGCGCTGGCTGAAGAAGAAGCCGTCGACGTGCTGGCGCCCCGGGTAGGAGGCCAGCACCTCGCTCACCTCGCGGTGGAAGCCGAAGTGGTCGAGGGCGGACAGGAGATAGGCGGCGTCACGGAACCAGAAGCGGTGGTAGGTGGCGGGTCCCGGAGTGATGCTGTCGCCGTCGTGGAGGAGGAGCAGGTAGCGCCGGTTGGCCTCGACCGCCTCGCTCAGCCGGGCGTCGGGCAGCTCGAGGCGCATTCCCCGACGCGTCTGGGCCTCCCAGCCGGTCGCGACCGCGGCCGCGGGCGGCAGCGTCTCGGGCAGCTCGGGGAGGCGCTCGACTCGGCGCCGCGCCAATCCCCGGCGGCGGGTGCGGCGAACGGGCACGATCGGCAACGCCACCCGCAGGGTGGCGCGATGGGCGACCGGAAAGAGGAAGGCCGCCTGGGCCAGGCCCGCCTCGCACTTCAGGCGCTTCGGGAACGCGGTGCCGGCCCGGCCGTCGATCACCGTGACGGCGGAGTCGCCGCCGTGGAAGGTCGAGGCGGCCAGGCGAGCAGGCGCCTTCGGGAACAACAGCGCGGGCCGGCCGTCGACCGTGACGGTGCGGTCCACCAGCCCGATGCGCTCCACCACCGCCAGGCCTTCGGGGTTGTACGGCCGCACCGCGAGGGCGGCGACGAACGGTAGAGGTGAGCGGTTCTCGATCTCGACCACCACCAGCTCGCCACCCTCGCCCCCCGCCTGGATGGCGTACGCCCGATGCACCGCATCACCGCTGGGCACGCGCATCGCCGTCTCGACGACCGGCGCGGCACCGACCAGCCGTTGACGGACCGCGATCTCACGCGACGGGAGATGCCAACGGTCGTCGGCTCCGATCCACCAGTCGAGCGACCAGCCGTCGAACCAGGGCGTCACCAGCCCGCGCGGGTCGACGATCGGCTCCCACGGCGAGCCCACGTTGCCGACCATCGTCCAATTGCGCTGGGTGAGGTTCACCAGGAACGGAAGGTGACCGCGCGGCACGAACGCGGGCGCGGCGGGATCGAGCTGGCGGTGCAGCCAGTACGGCCAGACCCAGTCGACGCCGAGCTGCGCAGCCGACCGCGTCCGCAGCGCACGCAGCAACGTGCGCGCGCCGACCGGCAACAGCTCACCCGGGAGCTGGACCTCGAAGTTCTCCCCCAGCCGTTGGAAGGTGGAGAGGTAGTTGACGATGTCGTCGGTGATGCGCAACCGGCCCATGACCCGCCGCAGCGCCCAGGCGCGCAAGCCCACGCGGCGAGCCTAGTGGTGGGAGCCTCCCGTAGACTGCCTGGTCAGTGGCCCGCGAGGCGTTCGTCATCGCCCAGCTCTCCGACCTGCACTGCGGCTCGCCCTCGTTCGACGCCGAGCTGCTGTCGGCGGGCGTGAAGGAGGTGATCGCGCTCGACCCCGACCTGGTCGTGGTGGGCGGCGACCTCACCGCCGAGGGTTACGCGCACGAGTTCCGCGACGCGCAGCGCCACCTCGAGCCCCTGTTCGAGGCGGGGCTCAACACGCTCGTCGTCCCGGGCAACCACGACTCGATGAACGTGGGCTACCTGCACTTCGCGGACACCTTCGGTGTCGGCGACACCGGCAAGGGTGATCGCGTCACCCGCGTGAACTTCACCGGTCACGGACGCGAGCGTCCGATGAGGGTCTCGGTGGTGGCCATCGACTCGTCGAAGCCCGACCTGGCCGAGGGCGAGGTGGGCCGCGAGCGCTACCCGTGGATCCGCGAGCAGTTCGCGGTCGACGCCGACGTTCGTGTCTTCGTGCTCCACCATCATCTCGTGGCGGTGCCGGGCACGGGCCGCGAGCGCAACACGGTGTGGGATGCAGGCGACGTGCTCGCGCTGCTCGCCGAGCTGCGCGTCGACATCGCGCTCTCCGGGCACAAGCACGTGCCCCACGTCTGGCTGCTCGACCACGTCCTCCTCGTCAACTCGGGCACGGTGTCGTCGCACCGCCTCCGCGGCTACACCCGGCCGTCCTACAACGTGATCGAGGTGACCGACACGACCGTGCGGGTGACGCTGAAGTACCCGGGCGCGGGCGAGCGGCTGGCGGGCGAGCTCGACCGGGGGCGGATGTCGCTCTTCACGAGCCCCGCACTGGCGGGCATGTTCTCGAAGAGCTCCTGGCGAGCGTGATGGCGACCCAGGTCGTCCGCCACTTCTCCAGCGCGGTCGATCCTTCCGACGTCGACCGCGTTCGGCGGCTCTTCCTCGAAGACGTGCGACCCGCGTTCGCCGGCCTCCCGGGGTGCCTCGGCATCGAGCTCCTCATCAACGTCACGAGCAACGCGGGCGGCCTCGTCGACGGGATGGCGATGTCGCGCTGGGAGTCGCGTGAGGCCATGGACGACGCACTCGCCTCGCGCGGGGTGCAGGAGGCGCTCGTCCGCATCACCCAGTTCCTGCGCCAGGAGCCCGTGACGCGCACCTTCGAGGTGACGGCATGAGCGAGCACCGCAGCGCAGCGAGGAGCGCAGCGGCGCGCATCGGCTCGGTCGCCGTGCTCGTGCCGGTGAAGGCGTTCGCCCAGGCGAAGGTGCGGCTGGCGCCGGCGCTGGCCCCCGACGCACGTGCTGCGCTGGCCCGCGCCATGGCCGAGCACGTGTTGGCGGCGTGCGCGCCGCTGCCCACCGCAGTGGTGTGCGACGACGCCGACGTGGCCGACTGGGCGCGCGCCCACGGTGCCCGCGTGGTGTGGGAGCCCGGACGCGGGCTCAACCGGGCGGTGCAGGAGGGAGTGGCCCAACTGCACGACGCGGGCGCCCGCCGCGTCATCGTGGCCCACGGCGACCTGCCCCTCGCAGGGGCGGTCGACTGGGTTGCCCGGTTCGCCGGTGTGACGCTCGTGCCCGACCGCTTCGACGACGGCACGAACGTCGTGTGCGTGCCGACCGACGCCGGTTTCCGCTTCACGTACGGGCCGGGGTCGTTCCGCCGTCACGGGGCGCAGGCCCGCCGCCTCGGTCTGGGGCTGCGTGTCGTGCGCGAGCCGTTGCTCGGCTACGACGTCGACTGGCCCGCCGACCTCCTCCCGGTCGAGGCGACGTCGAGTTGAGCCTCGACATCCGACGACCGGCGCGCGCGCTGGCCGTCGGCGCCCATCCCGACGACGTCGAGTTCGGATGCGGCGGCACGCTGGCCAAGTGGGCCGGTGACGGGACGACGATCATGCACGTCGTCTGCACCGACGGGTCGAAGGGCTCGTGGGACCCCGACGAGCCCGTTGCCGAGCTCGTCGCCACCCGCCAGGACGAGCAGCGCGCCGCGGCGCGCGCGCTCGGTGGCTCAGGCGACGACGTCGTGTTCCTCGGCTACACGGACGGTGAGCTGCAGGCGGGCATCGACGAGCGACGCGAGCTGGTGCGTTGGATCCGCCGTCTGCAACCCGACGTGGTGCTGGGTCACGACCCATGGCGGCGTTACCGCCTGCACCCCGACCACCGCCAGGCCGGCTTCCTCGTGACCGACGCCATCGTGGCGGCGCGCGACCCCCACTTCTTCCCCGACCTCGGTCCCGCGCCGCACCGGCCGAGCGCGCTGCTGCTGTGGGAGGCAGACGAGCCCAACCACACCGAGGACATCACCGCGTCGCTCGAGCGCAAGCTGCGCGCGCTCCTTGCCCATCGCAGCCAGTTCCGCTCGACCCATCACATCGACGACCCCGCGGACGAGGCGCAGGTGGAGCGGTTCAGAGCGCGTGTCGCGGCACGGGCCGCGGAGCACGCTGTCGATGCGCACAGGGCCGATGCGCGCGTCGAGCTGGGCGAGCGCTTCCGCATCATCACCGAGCTCTAGCGGCGCCCTGACGGCACGAACGCGAACGAGGGGCCCGTCGGGCCCCTCGTTCGCTTGTGACTTTGTACCCGCGGGTTACCGCTTCTTGGCTGCGGTCCTCCGCTTGCGGGTTTTGCGGGCCGGCGCCTTCTTCGCCGTGGACTTCTTGGCCGTCTTGCGCGCCGGTGACTTCCGGGCGGTCGACTTCCGCTTCGTCGCCGACGCCTTGCGGGCCGGGCTCTTGCGCTTCTTGGTGGCCTTGCGAGCCGTCTTGCGTGCCGGTGACTTCCGCTTGGTCGCCTTCTTGGCTGTCTTCCGTGCGGTCGTCTTCCGTGCAGTGGTCTTCCGGGCCGCCGTCTTCTTGGCAGGGGACTTCCTCTTGGTCGTCCGCTTCGCTGCCTTCCTAGCCGTCGATGCCTTCTTCAGTACCATGCGGATCTCCCGCCCTTTCGTCAGCGCTTTCTGGGGGACTTGCTGGTCTTCTTCGCCGACGCCCTCTTGGGCGCCGACTTCTTGGTGGCCTTCTTGGCCGCGCCCTTGGTGGCCGCGCCCTTCGAGTTGAGTGCGGTCTTCAGCGTCGAGCTGGCCGTGAACTTCATGGCCTTCGAAGCCTTGATCGCCACCGGTTGACCGGTGCGCGGGTTGCGACCCGTGCGCGCCGCCCGTTGCGACATGGAGAAGGAGCCGAACCCGGGCCACGCTACCTTGTCACCACGCTTCACCGAAGTGGTGATCGTGGTGAAGAAGGCGTCGAGCACCCCTTCGGCCTTGTTCTTCTCCACCCCGACCGCACCGGCAACCCGGTCGATCAGTTCGGCTTTGTTCACCAACACCTCCTGGCGTGTCGTGAAGTACGCGCATTATCCGACAGGAATGCAGCGCAAGAGTCAAGCACTTCCCGTTGTTCTACAACGGATTCGGCGTCAACATGCGGATGCAACCCCACTTTGCAAGGATGATCACATGGCACGGAACAACGGAATCGGCTACTGGTTGACGCGGCGCGCGGAGCTCTCGCCGGCGCGCACGGCGCTCGTCTTCGAGGGTCGATCATGGACATATCGCTCGCTCAACGAGCAGGTCGACCGGTGCGCGACGGCGCTGTCGGACCTCGGTGTGTGCCACGGCGATCGTGTCGCGGTGCTCACGATCAACGTCCCGGAGTTCCTCGAAGTGCTCTTCGCCTGCGGCAAGCTGGGCGCGGTCTTCGTGCCCTTGAACTTCCGCCTGGCCGGTCCCGAGCTCACCTTCATCGTCGACGACGCGGGGGTGCACACGATGGTGGTGGGTGCGGAGTTCATCGAGCTGGTCGATTCTGTGCGCGCCGACCTGAGCGTGCGCCATTTCCTGGCGCTGCAGGCGTCAGAGGGCGGCGACTGGCTCGTGTACGACGACGTGGTCTCCGGCGCAGCCGCGCTGGCGATCGACAACGAGGTGAACACCGACGAGGTGGCCATCATCATGTACACCTCGGGCACGACGGGGCGGCCCAAGGGCGCCATGCTCACCCACGGCAACATCCTGTGGAACAACATCAACGCCGCGCTGGCCTTCGACACGCTCGAGGACGACATCACCCTCGTGTGCGCCCCCCTCTTCCACATCGGTGGGCTCAACGTGACCACGCTCATCACGCTGCTCAAGGGGGGCACCGTGGTGCTCCTGCGGGCGTTCGATCCTGTGAAGGTGCTCGACCTCATCGAGGAGCACCACATCACGTCGATGTTCGGTGTCCCCGCCATGTTCCTCTTCATGAGCCAGGTGCCGGGCTTCGCAGATCGCGACCTGTCGTCGGTGCGCTCGTTCATCTGCGGGGGCGCCCCGGTGCCTGAGCCCCTCATCCGCCTCTACCAGGAACGCGGCATACCGTTCGTGCAGGGCTACGGCCTCACCGAGACCGCGCCGTTCGCGACCCTGCTGCCCAAGCAGGACTCGCTGCGCAAGGTCGGCTCCGCCGGCCTGCCACCGATGTTCACCGAGGTGCGGGTGGTCGACGACCGGATGGAGGATGTGAAGCCGGGCGAGATCGGCGAGGTCGTCGTCAAGGGCCCCAACGTGATGAAGGGCTACTGGAACCGGTTCGACGCCACCGCGGAGGCGATCACCCACGGCGGCTGGTTCCACTCGGGCGACCTCGGCGTCCTCGACGAGGAGGGTTACCTGTTCCTGAAGGACCGCATGAAGGACATGATCATCTCCGGTGGCGAGAACATCTACCCGGCCGAGGTCGAGTCGGTGCTGATCGACCACCCCTCGGTCTCCGATGTCGCGTTGATCGGCATGCCCGACGCGAAGTGGGGTGAGACGGTGGTCGCGGTCGTGGTCCGGGCGGAGGGCGTCGACCTCTCGCCGCAGGACGTGATCGACTTCGCCAACGGGCGCATGGCCCGCTACAAGCTCCCGCGCCGGGTGGTTTTCACCGATCTGCTGCCCCGCAACCCGGCGGGCAAGGTGCTCAAGCGCGAGCTGCGCGACCAGTTCGCGACGCCGGCCGAGGGCTGATCGGTGCTCGCCGACGGCACGTACGACGCGATCGTCGTCGATGCCGCCGATAGCGAGGGCACAGCGGTGCGCCTCGAGCTCACGATCGTCGCCGGCCCCCACAAGGGCGACGTGGTGGCCGTGCGCGCCGAGCACCTGACGATGACGGCGGTCGAGACGCTCGGCCTGCCCGCCCGGCTCGTTGTCATCGACCAGCGACCCGAGGTGGTGCTCGAACCGTGAGCCGCCGCGTCATCGTGCCTGCGCTGGTGACCGTGCTCGTTGTCGCAACCGCGGCATGTAGCCAGAAGAACACGAACGTCGTGCCGCCGTCCCCCGGTGTACCGGCGCGCACGACGCAGATCGCAGGCATCTACCGCACCGTCCACGGCTCGAGCCTGCAACTGCGCGACAGCGGCGACTTCTTCCTCCTGGCCGGCGCGGGGCCGGTCGGCGGCCGTTTCGAGTTGCGCGACGGCACGTTCACGGTGCGCGGCGGGAGCTGTGGGGCCCAGCCGGGCCGCTACACCGTGCGCGTCAGCGGCACGCCCGCGCCCAACAAGGCGCGGCTCGAGTTCACGGTCGTCGACGACACGTGCGCCGGCCGCCGCGCGCCCCTCACCGAGCAGCGCTGGGTCTACGTCGAAAGCTGACGCACGAGCGTCGCCAGGTCGTCGGCCACGAACGCGGGCGCCGGTGTCACCGGCAGGTCGGCCGCGGTGGTGACGCCAGTGAGCACCAGGGCGAACGGAAGCTGGAGCCGGGCAGCCATGAGGCCGTCGGTCGACACGCGGTCACCCACGAGGACGCCGCGCCCGGCTCCGTCCGACTGCGCCTCGTCGTGCGCGACGCGCTCGCGCACGAGCGCGGCCATCGGCGCGTACGGCTTGCCCGCGATCTCGGGCACCACGCCGGCGGCCGTGGCCACCGCGGCCAGGATCGACCCGCCTCCCGGCAGGAGACCGTCGGGCGTCGGGTAGGTCGCATCGTCGTTGGTGCCGATGAGCCGGGCGCCCGCGTGCACCGCGCGAAAGGCAGCCGTGAGCCGGCTGTAGTCGAAGTCGGTGTGCCAGCCCACCACGACCGCGTCGGCCCTGCCGTCGCGCACCGTCGCCACGCCGCGCGCCCGGAGCGCCTCGTCGACACCGGGGCCCGCGCACACGAGCGCGGTCGTGCCCGGTTCGAGCAGCCGGGCCGCGGACTGGGCGGAGGTGAGCACGTCGCGTGCGTCCGCGGAGATGCCCAGACCCTCCAGCTTGGCCACGTAGTCGCCGAGGGTCGCGGATGAGTTGTTGGTGAGGAAGACGACGCGTGCGCCCGCGGCGCGCAGTTGCCGGATCGCGTCGACCGCGCCGGGGATGGGCTCCGCGCCCAGCCAGACCACGCCGTCGAGGTCGAGGATCCAGGTCATGCCCCGACGCGACCCCGGCGGCGCAGCCACTTGAGCGCCTCGGTGCGCGACAACCCGGAGAGCTCGTCATGGTGCTCCCGCACGAACCGCTCGACGGCCTCGGCGTCGGTCTTCGAGTACTCGCGCAGGGCCCAGCCGATGGCCTTGCGGATGAAGAACTCGGGGTCCGCGGCACGCCTCAGGCAGTACCCGAACAGCACGTCGGGTTCGGTGCGCACCTTGGAGTGGTTCTGATGCAGGATCGCGGTGCGGGCCAACCAGAAGTCGTACGCATCGATCCACCGGTCGGTCGTCGCGCGCAGCTCGGGATGGGCGGCGACCAACGGTCCGACGACGCTCTGCGCGAGCTCGTCGACGGTGTCCCACCACGACTTCGTGGTGATCAGGCGCTCGGCGGTGTCGACGAACCCGGCCGAGCACCGGCCCACGTGCTTGCGCAGGTACCCGCACGCGGCGTACTGGTACTCGCGCTCGGCCCGCTTCCAGCAGGCGAGGGCGAACGCGACCAGGTCGCGTTCGCCGGGCGCCGGCAAGCCGGCCACGGCCTCGCGTTGAATGGCGACGCGTGCGGGCGTGGGGATGCCGACGAACGGGAACCGGTCGCGCATGTAGGCGGACATCGACCGGGCGCGCTCGTCGTCGCGGCTCGACTCGAACGCGGCGCTGAGCCGGGCGAGCAGCGTCGACGTCAGTGCTGAGGTGGGCATGCATGCAGTACCGTACGATGCCCGGCGACAGCCCGCGTCAGCCGCCGACCACCCGCGCGGTGGCGCGTCGGGGTGCCGTCTCCACCACCTCGATGGCGTTCGGCAGCTCCTCTTTCATGTCGGCGTCGTGGGTGACGACCAGCACCTGACGGAAGCGACCGCGCAGGCGTTCGAGGGCCATGAGCATGCGCGCCTTGCGATCGGGGTCGAGCGAGCCGAACACCTCGTCGAGCACGAGCAGGCCCACGGCGCCGCCCGACTGGAACCGCACGTGCTCACTGATGGCGACGCGCAGGGCCAGGTTGGCCAGATCGGTCTCGGAGCCGGAGAAGCGGTCCATGCCGTAGTCGATGCCGCGGTCGACGATGCGGATCTCGTAGGTCTCGGGGTCGACCTGCAGGTCGTCGTACTCGTGGTCGGTGAGCTCGGCGAACAGCTCGCCCGCCTGCGCGGACAGCCGGGGGCCGACCGCGCCGACCACCGTGTTGCGGAACGTGCCCATGAGCTCGGCCGTGCGGCCGAGATGACGAGCCTCCTCCCCCACCTCGGCGATGCGCTCGTGCTGGGCGCGCCCGTCGGAGAGCCGTTCGGCCGCGGCCTGTGCCTGCGCACGTGCCTGCGCGGCCTGCAGCTGCGCGCCCTGGGCACGGGACGACGCCGCCTCGACGGCGGCGGCCGCCTCGGTGCGCGCCGCGCGCGCGGCAGAGAGATCGTCAGGCTTGAACGCGAGCGCTCGCACCTTCTCACGCAGCGCCTCGAGGCGTCCGACCGCGCCGGCCAAACGGTCGCGCTCGGTCTCGAGCTCGTTCCGGGCGATCGATCGTCGCTCGAGCCGCCCTTCGAGGCGCCGGCACTCCTCCGCCGACCGGCGCCGGCGCGCGACCTCGGCCGCCAGCCCATCCGCCTCGCCGTCGCGGAGCGGCGGGTCGAGCTGCGCGAGCGCCTCGGCCCGCACCGCCTCGGCCTCGCCGTGCCGGTCGCGCACCTTCTCCCACGCGGCGCGCGCCTGCTGCGCGGCCTTCAGCTCGGTCGCCAGCGCGCGGACGCGCCCGTCGGCCGCCTCGGCCAACTCGGCCAGAGCGACGCGCTCGGACTGCAGCGCGCGCGCCCGCTCGTCGGCCTGGGCCACCTCCGCGGCGCGGTGCGCCTGCACCTGCTCGAAGGCGTCGCCCAACGCCTGGCCGCACAGGGGGCAGTCGGCCTCGCCCGACAGCTCGTGCGACCGGTCGACCGCCTCGCGCGCCCGGCTGGCGTCTGCCACCGCCGCGGACAGGCGGCCGCCCACGTCGGCGAGCGCGTCGCGCGCCGCGGCGGCCGCGGCGCGGGCGGCTTCGTGCCCGGCGTCGTCGGGGAGCGGCGGCTCGTCGCCGACCGCGAGCTCGGCCAGCTTCCGCTCCGCCTCGGACAGCGCCTCGACCAGCCGCAGGCGGATCTCGGCGGCGGGCAGGCCGGCGGCGTCGGGCTCGAGCTCGCGCAGGCGGGCCTCGCCGGCGTCGAGCGCGGCCAGCTCCTCTTCGAGCGCGGCCACCCGCTGGGCGGCGCGATCGTGCTCGGCGCGCACGCCCTTGCCCTCGGTGGTGACGTTCTCGTACTCGCGACCCACACCTTCGAGCTCGTCGAAGCGCTTCTGCGCCGCCTCGAGCTGCTTCCGGACGTCGACGAGCGCGTTCTCGAGCGGCGCGACGGCGGCTTCGGCGGTGAGCGCCTGTTGCTCGGCACCCGCGGCGGCGGCCTCCAGGCCGGTCAGGTCGGGGAGCAGGTCGCGTGTGCGCGTGAACTGCTCCTGGGTGAGGCGGGCCTCCCTGCGCACGAGGTCACGCGCGGCGTCGAGCGGGGTGATGCCCAGCAGCTGGAGCACGAGCTTCTTGCGCTCGTTGGGCGCCTGCAGGCTGAACGCGGTCAGCTGCTTCTGCTCGGCGAACACCGACGCCCGAAAAGCGGCGTCGTCCATACCGAGGATGGAGTGCACGTACGTACGGGTGTCGGTGATGCCCTCGGCCACCTGGAGGCGGTCGGCGTGGGCCTCCGCCTTCACCGTGCTGTTGACCCCGGTGATCGTGCGGCGCACGAGATAGAGGTGGCCCTCGTGCTCGAACTCGACCTCGGTGACGCACTCGGCGTTGACGCCCGACGTGCGCACGTCGCGCTTGTCGGTGCGCGATCGGCCGAAGAGCGTCCAGAGCACCGACTCGATGAGATACGACTTGCCCGTGCCGTTGGCGCCGTAGATGCCCACCAGGCCCGGCGGGAGCGGCAGGTCGAGCTCGTCCTCGTAGACGCGGTAGTTGCGCAGATAGAGACGCGTCAGCTGCATGTCAGCCCGTCGACTCCTCGACCGCGCGGGCCAGGTAGTCGCGGCCCAGGCCGGTGACGCGCTCACGATCGAAGCCGGTGAGGTCCTGCTCGCCGATGTAGCGCTCCCATTGGGCCGGCATCGACGCCAGCTCGGGCAGCTCGGTCATGTGCTGCACGTTGACGAAGCTCGGCTCGACCTTCAGGTGCAGGGCCGCCGCGCCCGCCTCGCGCACCGCCTCGAGGTCGAGCAGGCGGTAGGCGCCGGGATCGACCCCGTCGATGAACAGGCGCGCCACCGCGCCGGCCTCGACCGTTGCCACCCGCTCCATGACCTGCGCCTGCACCTCGGCCGGCGACAGGCCGAGCGCGTAGACCGACTCGAGCGTGACGAGCGGGCGCCGGCCCGCGATCGGCACGTGACGGCACTCGCCGGTGTCGGTGTCGAGCACGACGATGCCCTTGGGCGCCTCGGGGTTGTCGGCGAAGGTGAACGTGTCGGTCGACCCCGCGTACCAGATGCCCTTGGTGACCTCGACGTGGAAGTGGTAGTGGCCGAGGAGCACGAGGTCGGAGCGCAGCAGCGCGTCGTCGACCTCGATCTCGTTGATGTCGGCGTGCGCGGGCTCGACCGACTTGATGCGGGGATGGGTGAGGAGCAGGTTGGTGCGGTCGAGGCTGCGGGCGCGGTCGGCCTCGTCGAGCGCGTCGACCGTCGCCTCGACGGTGAGCATCTGCGGCACCGCGTGGACGACGAGCCCGGGTAGCTCGAAGCGCTCGTACCGCAGCCGGTGGGCGAAGTGCATCTCGGGGAACGTGTCGGACAGCGCCGAGTAGGGCGAGCCGGTGCCGGGGAGGCGCGGCGTGTCGTGGTTGCCGCTGATCACGACGACGGGCGCGCCGAGTTCGCGGATGCGCGTGAGCGCGCGCTGGACGATGCGGAACGACCGGTACGTCGGCCGCGGGTGGTCGAAGATGTCGCCCAGCCACACGACGACGTCGGGTGCCTCGGCCAGGGCGACGTCGACCGCGTCGGTGAACGCCTGCTCGAAGTCGACCTCACGCTGGTTCAACCCCTCGGCCGTGGTGACCGGCAGGTACGACCGCCCGAGATGCGCGTCGCCGATGGCCGCGACCCTCATGTCAGTCGACCAGGGCGGCGACGTTGGGCGCGGCGACCTGGCGCGGCGCGGGCGGAGCATCGGTGGCGCGCACGAGGTCGTCGTAGAGGTACACCTTGGCGGGCACCGCGAACGGCGCGTGGAGGTTGACGACGAGGCACTCGCCGGGCATGAGGGTCTGGATCTCGGGACCCAGCGCGCTGATGTCCTGCTTGGAGGAGCCGCGCAGGATGTTGCGATCCTTCTCGTCGGCCAGGCCGAGCACGAAGAACGTGTTGAACTGGCTGAGCAGCTCGTCGTCGAGCAGCTTGGGCTGTTGGGTGATGGCGCAGAGCCCCACCTTGAACTTGCGGCCCTCGCGCGCCACCCGCGGGAAGAGGTTGTACTCGCGGTCCTTGCCCGCCGACAGCACCCGCTGCGCCTCCTCGAGCACGACGGCCACGACGGGCATGCGCTCGTGCGCGTCGGGGTCGTTGAGGTACGCATCGGACCAGTGGTCGATCACCTTGCGCGTGAGGAACGAGGCGACGAGCACCTCCTCGGTGGAGCCGAGCCCGCTGACGTCGACGAGCACGACCTTGCCCTCGAGCAGGTCGGCCACGACCGCGGCGCCCACCGACACGTTGGGGTCGGCCGCGATGCAGTCGAGGCCCACGATGCGCCGGGCGCGACGGTGCAGCACCTGCAGGGTGTTGAGCGCGACGCGGTTGCTCAGCTCGACGTCGCGGAAGCCGGGCAGGTCGTCGACCTGGGAGAAGTCGAGCAGCCAGCTCAACCCTCCGGTGCCCGAGTAGTGGCGCTCGAGCTCGAACAGCGCCTCTTCCTGGGGGCGGCTCCACTCGTAGGCGGTGCGGAGGTCGTCGACCGTCAGCTCGGCCAGGCTCACGCGCAGGGTCGACGTGTTGGCCAGGCGCCGCGCCGCGTAAGTGCGCAGCCGGGTGGCCGCCCACGGGTGGCGCGCCAGCGCGGTGCGGTACTCGCCGTGGGGGTCGACGAGCAGCAGGCCGTAACGGCCCTGGGCGCGCATGGCCCCTGCCGCCAGCACCTGCATCAGGTTGGACTTGCCCATGCCCGTGGTGGCGAAGATGCCGACGTGGGTCGCCAGCGACGCGCCGGGGATGCCCACCTCGAAGTCGACCTCGGTCTCGCCGCTGCGCAGCCGGCCCACCGGCAGGTCGCCCATGCGCGTGCGCAGGAACTCGAAGTCGGACGCCTCGGGCGCGATGACGCGCGAGAACTGCGTCGGCAGGCTCTTCGGCTTGCGGAACTCGGTGCCGTCGGGCGTGAGGTAGCCGAGGCACCGACAGCTCGCCACCCGGTACGTGCGGCGCTCCTGCTCGTAGAGGGGGTGGGCGCCGCTGTCGCCGCGCGCGTCGTCGGCGAGGAGCGTGCCCGCCACCCGCTCGGCCCAGCCCGGCTCGCGATGCTCGGTGCCGTAGGTGACGTCGACGATGCGGAACAGGTAGCGCCGGCTCGTCGCGTCGTCGACCGCGACGAGCAGCTCGCCGAGGAACAGGTCTTCGTCGGGCGCGGCCCGGAACGCGCCCTCGAGCACGTTCTTGCCGAACAGCCGCCCGCGGCTGGTCGTGGTCATCGCCGCGCTCGCGCAGTGGCAGTAGGTCGCTCGTCGGCGGCTCGCGCGATATTTCTGGGTCGCTCGCTCACGCTCGCTCCATGAGGTCGTGGCGGTCGGCGAAGGCGCGCTCCCGCACCTCGAGGGGGACACCCGCGCGGTCGAAGAGGTCGTCGAGCTGCAGTCGTACCTCGTGGCGCAGCCAGCCGGGGCACGCGGCCAGACGGTCGGCCACGGTGAGCGGATAGGGGTAGCCGGGGAAGGCGGCGTCGTCGGACAGCGCGGCGAGCGCACCGAGCGCGGCCTCGGGGTCCGCGTCGGCCGGCAGGTCGACGCGGAACGCGAAGCGGGCATCGGGGTCGAGCCGGGCCACGACGACCTGCAGGCCCGCGCCCGACTCGGCGCGCACGTCGGCGCGTGTGCGCGCGACCGCCGCCCACCAGAGCGCCCGCGGCCCGAACCGGGTGGCCGCCTCGACCTCGAGCTGCCCCAGCAACGGCGCACCGCCGCGCGCCAGCGAGGAGCGCTTCGTGACGGCCGCGAGCAGCACGCGCTTCGCCGACGCCTCCGTGAGCAGGTCCGCGAGATAGGTCGACGGGATGCGCCAGTCGGGCTGGAGGTCGCCGTCGACGAGGACGAGGGCACCGGGCTCGGCGTCGAGCAGGCAGCGCTCGACCGCCTCCCACTCCCACCCGTCGCGCAGGAGGTTGACGTCGATCGAGGCGTCGGGCGGCACCGCGACGCCGAGCCCGGCCGCGGCCGCGCGACCCTCGCCGCCGCCGAGCAACGCGGCGCGGAGCTCACCTTCGTCCTCGAGGACGCAGCGACCGTCGCGGAAGCGCACCCGCGCGGCCCGGGTGACCAGCAGCTGCAGGCACCGGGCGTCGGCGACCAGCGCCTGCCCCCCGTCGACCGCCCACACGTCGGCCGGCGGCGCGGTGCGCGTGAGGGGCCGCAGCTCGACGACGGCCTCGTACTCCAGCCCTCCCGGCCCGTCGGCGCGATCGTCGACCGGGCCGCCCGACGCGGTGAGCAGCAGGGCCAGCCGGGTGGCGGCGGCCTCGAGGCTCGACCTCGCCGGGCTCGGTCTCGTGGCGCCCGCGCTGGCCGGGGTTGTCGTGAGGGTCGTGCTCATCTTCCTTAGGTTCCCAGAGGGGTGTGACAGTTGCCCGGATCGAACGTACGTTCGCTACACTAGTCGGCCATGCGCTGGCGTTCCGTCGAGGAGGACCACCCGTGCGGCGAGTCCGCCGGCCACCAGGGCGCGCGACAGGTCGTGCTGTTCGACGACGTGGTCGAGCGCCACGTCGGGCGGGGCGAGTTCCGCGGCATGGAGTTCCTGCACGTCAACGCCCGCCGCATCATCAACGAGGTGCCCAAGGGCACGCCCGTCCCGTTCCGCTACACGATCAACGCGTACCGGGGATGCAGCCACGCCTGCTCGTACTGCTTCGCCCGTCCGACGCACGAGTACCTCGACATGAACTCCGGAAGCGACTTCGAGCGGCGCATCGTCGTCAAGGTGAACGCGGTCGAGAGGGTGCGGGCCGAGCTGGTGCCGGCGCGCTGGGCCGGTCACCACATCGCCATGGGCACGAACACCGACCCCTATCAGCGGTGCGAGGGGAAGTACCGGCTCACGCGCGGCATCGTCGAGGCGCTGGCCCAGGCGCGCAACCCGTTCTCGATCCTCACCAAGTCGACGCTCATCCTGCGCGACATCGACGTCCTCGCGGAGGCGGCGACGCACGCCGACGTGCGCGCCGACCTCTCGATCGGCACGCTCGACGAGCACGCCTGGCGCACCACCGAGTCGGGCACGCCGCACCCGCTTCGTCGGGTCGAAGCGGTCGCGCGGCTCAACCAGGCCGGCATCCCCTGCGGGGTGCTCGTGGCGCCCGTGCTCCCCGGCATCTCCGACGCGCCGGAGCAGGTGGAGGCGGTGGTGAGGGCGTGCATCGACGCCGGCGCGGTGTCGGTCGCGGCGATGCTGTTGCACCTGCGGCCCGGCGTGCGCGAGCACTGGTTCGACTGGTTGCACCGCGAGCGGCCCGACCTGGTCGACGAGCACGAGCGCCTCTACACGCGCGCCTACGCGCCGAACGCCCGACAGCGGGCGCTCAGCGACCTCGTCGGTGGGCTGTTGCGGCGTCACGGCCGCGGGCCGACCTCGATGCCGCGGTCGCGCTACACGCGCGTGGCGACACCCGCCCCGCCACCGCCGCCCGCGGCACGACAGCTCCCCCTCGACCTCTGACCCGCATCGGGGTCAGCCCGGCGCGATCGCCTCGCGATCCGCCAGGCGCGACGCCGAGTCACGGTCGAGGTAGAGCCGGGCGTGGGAGCAGGTGCGCAGCACCGATGCGGGGCACGACGTCGACACCGGCCCTTCCAGCGCGGCCCGAACCGGAGCCGCCTTGCGCGCCTCGGGCACGTTGGCGATCACGCGGCGGGCGCGCAAGAACGCGGGGATGGTCACCGTGATGGCGTGGGTCGGCACCGCGTCGATCGACGCGAAGTGGCCCTCGTTCACCTGCTGGGCGCGACACGCGGCGTCGAGCTCCACCACCTTCACGTCGCGCCGGTCGTCGAAGTCGGCGACGGGTGGGTCGTTGAAGGCGAGGTGCCCGTTCTCGCCGATGCCGAGGCAGCAGAGGTCGAGCGGGTGCTCGCCGAGCAGGCGGGCGTAGCGCTCGCACTCGGCCTCGGGATCGCCTGTCCCCCGCAGGTAGTGCACCGTGCGCGGATGGACGCGATCGCCGATGCGCTCGCGGATGTAGCGCGCGAAGCCGGCCGGGTGGTCGGGCCCGACGCCGACGTACTCGTCCATGTGGAAGACGACGACCTTCGACCAGTCGACGTCACGCGTCACCAGCTCGTCGAGGAACCCGAGCTGGGAGTTGCCGGTGGCGAACATGGCGTGCGCCGCACCTCGCCCGACCACCGCGGCCTGCAGCACGGCGGTGGCGTCTGCTGCTGCGGCGACGGCGAGCTCGTGCGCGGACGGGAAGACCCGCACCCACAACCGGTCGACCCGGCGGTCGCTGATCACCGCGTCGGCTTAGCATGTCGGGCCGTGGCCGCGCCGACGCTGCTCTACGTCACCCAGTGCGCCCCGTACCGCGACGGCTTGGCCGGCGTGCACGGCGTGCTCGACCAGTCCGCCATCGCGCTGCACGAGATCGCGGACGCGACCGGCCTGGCCGACCGGCGGGTGGGCGACGTCACCGAGCTGACCGTCGACGAGCTGGCCGCGGCGCGCGTGGTGGCGTTGTTCACCATCGGCGAGACACCCTGGAGCCCCGACCAGCGCGCGACGCTCCTCTCCAACGTGCGCGCCGGGCACACCGCGATCGTCGCGATCCATGCCGCGACCGATTCCTGCTACGGCTGGAGCGACTACGGGCGGCTGGTGGGTGCGCGCTTCGACGGCCATCCGTGGACCCAGGAGATCGACCTCGAGGTGACCGGGCGCGACCATCCCGCGACCCGCCACCTCGGCGCCACCTGGCGGGTGCGGGACGAGGTGTACCAGTTCCGCGATCTCCGGCCCGACGCGCAGGTGCTGCTGCGCGTGCCCGTCGAGCAGCTCGACCTCGACGCGCCCGGCGCCCGACGACCCGACTTCGGCTTTCCCCTCTCGTGGTGCTTCACCGAACAGGGCGGGCGTGTGTTCTCGACGACGCTGGGGCACTTCGCCGCGGCGTGGGAGAGCCCGACCTATCTGCAGCACGTGGCGGGCGGACTGGCCTGGGCGTGCGGTGCCGACTAGCAGGAACTTCTCCCCCTGGCGCCACTTCCTCCACGAGCTCGCGGGCGTGCAGCCCGACGACCCCGTCCCCCTCGACGACGTCGCCGAGCTGCGCGCCTGGAAGGAGCGCTTCCCGACCCGGCTCGAGGCGTTGCTCGGGCCGCTCCCGTCGGCTGTGCCGCCCGAGGTCGAGGTCGTCTCCAGCGAGGACTGCGGTCGGTACCGGCGCGACAAGATCGTCTTCGACGTCGAGCACCACCTGAGCAGCCCCGCCTGGCTGCTCGTGCCCCACGACCGCGAGACACCGGGGGCCGCCGTGCTCGCCCAGCACGAGCACGGCCTCGGGCGGGGCAAGGACGAGGTGTGCGCCGTCGACGGTGGCGACGATGGCTTGCGCGAACACATCCGCACGCACCGCAGCGACTACGGCCACCAGCTCGCGGAGCGGGGCTACGTCGTCCTGGCGACCGACCTGCGCACGTTCGGCGAGCGCGCGGATTGGAACCCGCCCCACCTCTACGCGTGCGATCTCACCCACGTGCACGCGGCGATGCTCGGACGCAACCTGCTCGCGCTCGACCTCTGGGACCTCGCCCGCGCGCTCGACGTGCTCTGCGCCCATCCGCTCGTCGATCCGGCGCGGGTCGGCATGGTGGGCCTGTCCGTGGGCGGCACCGTCACTTTGTTCCTCGCCGCGTGGGACACGCGCGTCAAGGCCGCGGTGGTGAGCGGCTACTTCAGCTCGTGGGCGTCCAGCGCGGCGGTCGCGTGGAACATGTGTGGCTCACAGGTCCTCCACGGCATGCTCGGCCGGCTCGAGCACGTCGACCTGGCCGCAGCCATCGCGCCGCGACCGCTGCTCGTCGAGAGCGGCACGCGCGACGACCTCTTCCCGATCGACGTCGCTCGCGCGGAGATGGCGAAGCTGGCGCGCGTCTACGACCGGCTCGACGCAGCCGCGCACCTCGAGCACGACGTGTTCGACGACGGCCACCGTTGGAACGGCGAACGCGCGTACCCCTTCCTCGACCACTGGCTCTGAGTCAGAGCTGGGTTGCGTCAGAACTGCCCGTGACGCCCTTCGCCGGCGACGAATCGCGTCGCGCCCTCCAACGTCTCGCCCGAGCGGATGACCGCGAGACCCCGTCGCGTCTCGTTACCCAGGGCCTCGTCGCCGTCGAGCGCCCACTGCTCGTACGCCGACATGCGGTCGGAGCGCATGCACAGCTGGGGAAAGGCCGCGAGGCGGTGGGCGAGCGCGAGGGCTTCGTCGATCGCGTGCCCGGGGTCGGTGAGACGGTTGGCCAGGCCCATCGAGAGCGCCTCGTCGCCCGACACGCCCCGTCCGGTGAGGATGAGGTCGAGCGCGTGGCTCTGGCCGATCAGCCGCGGCAATCGCACGGTGCCCCCGTCGCAGAGCGGCACGCCCCAGCGCCGGCAGTAGACACCGAACACGGCGTCGCGCGCGGCCAGCCGCAGGTCACACCACAGGGCGAGCTCGAGGCCGCCGGCGACGGCATGGCCCTCCACCGCGGCCAGCACCGGCTTCGAGAGCAGCAGACGCGTCGGCCCCATCGGGCCGTCGCCGTGCGGCTCGACGCGGTTGCCCCGGCCCGCGCCCACGGCCTTCAGGTCGGCGCCCGCGCAGAAGGTGCCACCGGCGCCGGTGAGGATCGCGACAGCCCGGTCTCGATCCTCGTCGAAGGTGCGAAAGGCGTCGGCCAACGCCGCGGCGGTGGGCCCGTCGACGGCGTTGCGCACCTCGGGCCGGTCGATGGTCACGATCGCAACCGGCCCGTCGACCTCGGTGCGCACCGTCGGACCGCTCACGGGCCCTTCCGGTCCAGGCCGAGGATCGTCGCGTCGTCGCGCAGGTCGCTGTCCATCACGCGCGCTCGACGTTATCGGCGTTGTCCGCGCCGAATCTTGTGAATAGCCTCACAAGATGACGTCCACCGCCCCGCGCGTGGTGATCGTGGGCGCAGGGTTCGGCGGCCTGAGCGCGGCGCGTGCGCTCGCGGGCCGCGACGTCGACGTGGTGGTCGTCGACCAGCGCAACCACCACACCTTCCAACCTCTCCTCTACCAGGTCGCCACCGCCGGCCTCGACGCCGAGAGCATCGCCCACCCGGTACGGGCCATCTTCCACGGCCGGCCCAACGTGCACGCGCGGCTGGGCACCGTGTGCGGAGCCGACTGGTCGCGGCGCGAGCTGCTCACCGCGGAGGGCGACACCGTGCCCTTCGACCGGCTCGTGCTGGCGCCCGGTGCGGTGTCGAGCTCGTTCAACGTGCCGGGCGTAGACGAGCACGCGTTCCCGCTGAAGTCGATCACCGACGCCGTCGCCATCCGCGCGCACATCCTGAAGCAGTTCGAGGCCGCCGACGTCGACCCGCAGGTCCAACAGGTCGGGCGGCTGACCTTCGTCATCGTCGGCGGCGGTCCCACGGGCGTCGAGATGGCCGGCGCGCTCGTGGAGCTGTTCCGGATGGTGCTGGCCAAGGACTTTCCCCGCGTCGACCTCGGCGGGGCACGGGTCGTGCTGGTCGAGGCGCTCGACCGGCTCCTCACCGCCATGCATCCCTCGCTCGGCGAGCACGCGCGACGCACGCTCGAGGCGCGGGGCGTCGAGGTGCTCCTCGGGCGCATGGTCGAGGAGGTGGACGCCGAAGCGGTCCGTCTCGACGGCGGGACGGTGATCCCGACGCGCACCCTGGTGTGGGCGGCGGGTGTGCGGCCGCACCCGCTCGTCGCCGCCCTCGGGCTGCCCGTCGACTCGACCGGCCGGGCGCGCGTCGGTCCCGACCTGCGCGTCGAGGGCCGACCCGACGTGTTCGTCATCGGCGACGCCGCGGGAGCACACGACCGGAGGGGTCGCCCCTACCCGCAGCTCGCTCCCGTCGCGATGCAGCAGGGCCGCCACGTCGCCCGCGAGATCACCCGCAGCCTGCATGGGCGCCGGCCCCGCCGGTTCCGCTATTTCGACAAGGGCACCATGGCGACGATCGGGCGGAACGCCGCCGTCGCCGAGCTGCCGCTGGGACTGCGCTTCCGGGGCTTCGTCGCCTGGCTGATGTGGCTCGGCCTGCACCTCGTGTACCTCATCGGCTTCCGCAACCGCACGAGCGTGCTGCTCAGCTGGGCGTGGAACTACCTCACCTATGACCGCGGCTCCCGCTTGATCGTCGAGCCCCTGTCTCCGGAGGCACCGCCGGCCCGCCCGGGACCCTCCCGGGCGGGGCCGCCCCTATGAGGCGATCTGCGTGTCGGGGAGCGGGTGCTTCCGCGGCCGGCCCCTCGGACGCTTGTGCGCCAGCACCTTCCCGTTGAGGAACAGCTGGCCACCCCAGACGCCGAAGGGCTCGCGCCGGGCGAGCGCCCCTTCGAAGCACTCCACCCGTACCGCGCACTCGCCACAGATCCTCTTGGCGCGGGCGATGTCGTCGAGCTGCTCGGAGAAGAACAGGGCCACGAGCGACCCGGTGCCGTCGTTGCACGAGGCCTCGGCCCAGAACTGCTCCCGGTTGTCGTCCTGCCATGCGGCGAACATCGCCTTCTCCTGGTCTTCGTCGGGTTCCTGCTCTGATTCGGGGATACAAAAAGGCCGCCGGATGATCCGGCGGCCATGGGGCCCTTCAGAGGAGGGACCGGGGACACTTACCCGGTTGAACCTCCTGGGACCCTCGGCCGCCCGATCGTGTGGTCGTTGATGAGCGATCGGGTGGACTTGCTGCCCGGGGTGGCGGTCATGTGCATGAAGTTCGCCTGCGAGTCGCTCGCATGCACGGCCGGGACAGCGGTGAACGGCCGCGCGGCAACGCCAGTGCCCTCCGGGGGCAGTTCGGCGTACCACGGGCAACCCAACACTGATTCCTCCACTGTCTCTCTGGTGAAGCGGTCTCTCTGGTGAAGCTGTCTCTCTGGTGAGGCGGTTTCGAGCGGTGCTGCTCCCGACCCCACGCGTCGGGCGGTCAATCGCACCACGCCGGCCCGTCGGTCGTCAACCTCTTTTCTCGGCGGCTTCAGCCGTCGCCTGAAGCCGGAGGTGATCGGGGCGGCGCGGCGGGCTCTGAACCCTCCGGGGGCAGCTGCTCGACGGCCGCGTGCAGCCGGCGGTCGATCGCCTCCGCCTCCTCGGGTGTGCGCCCGATGCACACCGCGCCCATCTTCCCGTAGCGGGGCAGGGCGCCCAGCAGATGGAGCGTCACACCCGTGCCGGTGGCGGCGTCGAACCCCAGGCCGAGCCGCTCCACGGCGTCGATCACCTCGGCCGGGCGCCGGCCCACGAGCGCAGGTGACCTCAGGTTGTCGGTGGCGACGTACGCCCGCCGCGAGCCACCGACCATGAGCTCGCCTGCCTCCTCGTCGTACGTGCCCCCGGTGACCAGGCGCGCCATCCAGAAGGGGTGGGTCGTTCCACCGAGGCGCAGGTTGATCTCGCTCAGGTACGCGATGTGGGCGTCGCCGTCGGGCACGACGACGAAGTCGATGCCGAACGACCCGATGACGCCTTCAGCCGCCAGCACGTCGGCCACCCGCCGCGCCGCAACCGTGACCGCGGGCCGGTACGCGTCCCGGGCGGGGAAGCGGCAGCCCAGGTAGACCTGCGAGTCGCGACCGCCCAGTACCTGGTCGTGCGTCGAGAGGACCTCCGCCCTGCCGCCGGGCGCAATGCGGAGCTGCGCGCTGGGTGACGTCGCCCCGGGATGGCGCACGAGCTCTTCCACGATCGCTCCCTCGGCCGCGATCTTGGCGCCGAACGAGGGCCACGACTCGCCCTCGGCGCAGAAGTAGGTCGGTGACGCGTCGAGCGGCGACGTCAGGTCGGCGACGTCGATGATCGCGTTGCCCTGACCCGAGAAGCCGTTGTTCAGCTTGACCACGACGGCGCGCGCCTCGGGTTGCCGCTCGATCAGCTCGGTGACCGCGCGCTCCACCTCGTCGACCGAGCCGAGCCCTTCGGCGCCGTCGAGCACCGCGACCCCGGCGCGACGCGCCACCCGGCGCGAGCCCGTCTTCGACCCCAGCACGAACTGCTCCGGGGACGCGCCGAACACCGGCAGTCCCAGCGCGTCGCTCACCCGGCGTTCGAGCGGCGTGACGTTGAACGGCAGCACGCAGGCCGACGACGCGTCGCCCGCGCGGGCACGGATCTCGTCGAGCACGTCGGGTCGGGCCAGCAGCTTCTCGCTCAAGGCGCGCGGCTCGGGGTCGCCGACCGACACGAGGTGGAGCCGCCGCCGCGCGTCGTCCGGGTCGGGGAGATGACGGAGGAAGTACTCGGTCACCGCGCCGTCGACCGGCACCGCCGTGACGAACACGATGCGCAGCTCGGGGCGGCGCAACAGGAGCACGGTGAAGAGCATCCGCTCCTCGTAGTGCTCGATCCCGGTGATCTTGCGCAGCTCGACGCTCGGGAACGTGGTGGAAGGGATGACGACGAGCGTGCCCTGCTCGAGGGCGGTCAACGGGTGTCCGGCCAGACGCGTCGCGAGCGCGTGCTGCCGCTCGTCCCACGTCACGGGGCGCGGGTCGGTTCAGACGCCTCGGGATGCTCGACGTTGTCGATCGTCGCGAACTCCCGGCGTAGCTGCGCGAGCGCGTCCTCGTCGTCGGGATAGGTGAGCGCGACGACGCGCAGCCCGCCGGCGTCGAGCGCGATGCCCCGCCCACCGAGGAACTCGGCCATCCGATCCGCCAGACGCGCAGCAAACACGCGCGCGCCCTCGGGGCCGGTCTCGGGGAGGATCGCGGCCAGACGGTGGTGCGCGTTGCCGCGACCGTGCGCCATCCGGTCGACCTCCCGCACGCTTCCGCCCAGCAGGCGGCCCAGCTCGCGGAGGAGCCGGACGTACGCTCGCCGCGGAAGGCGCTCGAGCGACGCGTCGGGGATGTCCACCACGACGACCGCGAAGATCGACTGGTAGCGGCGAGCTCGGGCCATCTCGAAGTCGGTTCCGAGGATGAAGGCGCGGGCGTTGAACAGCCCGGTGAGATCGTCGATCTGGTCGTAGAGGTCGAGCTTCGTCAGCGACGCACGCAGGTAGGCGTTGGCCCATCCCCCCAGCGCGCCGAAGACGAAGTACCCGATGGCGCGGGCCACGATCAGCCCGGTGAAGCGACTCGCGCCCACCGCATCGATCGCGGAGGCGCGCATCGCGATGTACGCGACGCTGGCGACGGCTGCGGCCGCCAAGCCCCCCGCGAGGTCCCAGCGCAGGAGCGCGAGGAACACGGGTACGAAGAGAAGGACGGCGACCACCTCGACCGCCTCCACCCGCCGGGCGAACATCACGAGCGCGAGCACGCCGAGGACACCGACGCCGACCGCCACGAGCAGTCGGCGGGCCTGGGTGTAGCTCATGCCCCGCAGGGGACTTCTCGTGGGGTCCACGGGCCCCTCATGGTAAGACAGCGGCCCGCGCGCCCCGGCGATGTCGGCGGTGGCGGGCGGAGGTGGGATCGTTGACCCGACCACCGCGTCTGCCGACACTGAGGCAGTGCCGACCGTCCTCCGTTCGCGACTGGCCCTGCTGGGGTTGTTCGGGATCTTCCTCATCCCCGTCGGCCTTTCTTCGCTCGACGGGCTCACCCACGTCATCACCTGCCGCGCAGGCACGCGCGCGCCGTTCACCCTCGAGGTACCCGCGCGGGGCGCTCCCCTCGTGACCAGCGCGGCGACGCTGACACCCGAGGAGGCGAACGGCCAGTGCGGTGGGCTCGTGCTCGACATGGCCGTGGGCGCCGACCGCCCGGGTCATGTGCGCGTCACCCTGCCCATCACCAACAACACCCGCTACACCTGGCGGGGCTCGGTGAGGCTGGTGGTGCGGGGCACGTCGGTGCCCGTGAGCATCGGTGAGATCGAGCCGGGCCGGACGAGGGCCGAGAGCGTCTCGGTGAAGATCGGGCCCGGCAGCCACGCGGTCAGGGGCACGCTGCTCATCGGACCCTGAGGGGCTGCACGCGTCGGTCAGCGCTCGTCGAGCAACCGCGACGCGAGCGCCCGCAGCTCATCGGTGCGGATCTTCGCATTGCCGGTGCGGGTGAGGTCCGACTCGTCCACGAGCACCACCCGCCGCGGGATCTTGTAGGACGCGATGCGCCCGCGCAGGAACGCACGCACGTCCTCCTCGTCGACGGTGTGGCCGTGATGGGCCACCGCGCACACCACGACGATCTCGCCGAGCGTCGGGTGCGGCAGGCCCACCGCCAGCGCCGCGGTCAGGCCCGGGTGCCTCAGCAACGTCTCCTCGATCTCGACCGGTGACACGTTGGCGCCGCCCGTCTTGATGAGGTCGCTCGTGCGGCCCGTCCAGTGCAGTCGGTCGCGCTCGTCGACGAAGCCCGCGTCGCCCGTGTGGAAGAAGCCGTCCTCGTCGAAGCACGCTTCGGGGAGCACCTTGACGTAGCCCTTCATCAACGTCGGGCCCTTCACCGCGATCTCGCCGCTCTGCCCGGCTTCCAACGCGTCGCCCGTCGTCGGGTCGAGGATGCGCAGCGCGTTGCCGGGCAGGACCGCGCCGTGGTTGTCGGCCCGCTCGCCGGCGGGCGCGTCCGCGGGCAAGGCGCAAACGATCGTCGCCGTCTCGGTGGCGCCGTACGCGGCGCGCGGACTCCACGCGTCGTCGACGTGCACGGTCTTGTGGCGACCGAAGCTGGTGAACGCCTCGACGTGCCTCAGCGCCGACAGGTCGCGCGTCTCCCAGTCGGGATGGTCCTCGAGCTGCGCGAGCTGGTGGGGCCACGCGTGCGGCGACGTCACCCGTTCGGACTCGAGCAGTCGAAGGGCCTCACCCGGCTCGAAGGTCTCCTGCAGCACGAGACAACCGCCACCCGCGAGGGTGGCGCCCATGACCATGTTGAAGCCTGCGGACCAGAAGAAGGGGAACGCGCTCCACGTGCGCACGTCGGGCTCGAGGCGCAGGAGCCGCGCGAAGCGCCACGCCTGCAACGTCGGCGCGCGGTGCGCGTGGAGCACTCCCTTCGGACGAGCCGTGGTGCCCGACGTGTACACGACGAGCGCGTCGTCGGCGGGCGCGACCTCCGCCGCGGCGGCGTCGAGCCGCGCGTCCCTCACGTCGTCGCCCGCAGCGAGGAGCTCGTCCCACTCGTCGCCGAGGCAGACCACGCGACGGAGGAACGGGAGCTCCGGCCCTCCCGCGGGCGCCAGCCGCTCGAGGTAGTCGTGCGTCAGCAGCCGGCGCTGCACGAGCAGGAGCGCGGCGTCGGAGTGCCGGAGGACGTAGGCGAGCTCGGGCGCCTCGTACCACGTGTTGAGCGGGACGAGCACCGCCCCGGCGAGGGCCACGCCGTAGGCCGTCGCCACCCACTCGGGCCGGTTGCCCATCAGCAGCGCGACGCGCGTGCCCTTCCCCACCCCGGCCGCCAGCAGCGCCTTTGCGATCCGCGTCGCGTCGTCGGCCAGGCCCGCGTAGCTCCAACGCAGGACGGGGCCGGCGATCCCGTCGGGATGGAAGGCGATCGCCTCGCGGTCGGCGTGGCGGGTGGCCACCTCGCGCAGGAAGCCGCCGAGGGTGAGCGAGCCGATGCCCGGCTCGCTCGACAGCGGCGGCCCCCGGAAGGTGGTCACGCCGCGAGCTGGATCTCCACCTTGCCCTTGGCCATCACCGACCCGTCCTGGTTCGTCATCACCAGGTCGACCTCCACCAGGCCGGCGCCGACGGTGGCGTCGAAGCGCTTGGCCGCGACGACGCCGTCGACGAACGTCACGTCGCCCTCGAACGGCGGGAAGCGGTACTGGATGTCGGAGTGGCGGACGAACCCGAGGTCGCCCGCCCAGTGGCCCGCGTAGTCGAGCGCCCACGCGCCCATGGAGGCGCCGTAGCCGTAGGCGCGTGGGAGGCCGATGAGCTCGGCGTGCTCCTCGTCGGTGTGGCCGCGCGACGGTCCCTTGTAGAGACCGTCGGCCAGGCTCGGGTCTTCCTGGGCGGCCTCGAGGTTGCGCGACATCTCGGGCAACCAGCCCGCGTCCTCGATGTGGTCGGGGCCCTCGTGCCGGCTCGAGCCCCACGCGGCGAAGATGAACGCCCGCCACTCGGTCGTGAACGTGGCGATCGTGTGGGGCCCGATCGGACGGGTCACCATCGCGTCGCCGACCGAGACGTCATCGAAGCGGCGACCGCGCTCTCCGGCCCGAGCGCGGATCCACGTCGATCGTTGACGGTCGATCTCGGCCAGCCGTTCGGGGGTCCACGTCGGGCGGGGCGCGGCCTGGTGGAAGAACCCGCGCCGCCTGGCCTCCTCGGCCAGGTAGCGCACCGCGGTGCTGCGCTGCTTGGCCACGAGCTCCCCCCGCACGTTGGTGTGCACGGTGTCGCCCCGGCTGAACATGGTCGGCCCCGCGAACTTGGTGTCGGCGATCTTGTAGTCGACGAACCACCGCCGCTGGCGCAGGTGGTCGCCGGGGTACACCCGGACGCCGCTGAACCACCACTCGTCGCCGCCGAAGATCATGTGCGTGCCGGGGATCGTGCCCACGATGGCGGGCGTGGCGCCGTGGCCGACGTCGCAGCACACCAGGAAGGACTGCGGCGCGACCAGTCGCCCGACCGGGCTGCGGGCCGCGTGCTCCTCGTCGTAGTGCAGCGGGTTGGGGTACTGCATCCCCTGCACCCAGCGGCGGATGTCGGTGGCCGACACCGGCTCCTTGAGCTGGCCCCCGCCGAGCTCCCGCCCGATCTGGCGGTCGACATCGGTGGTGTCGAGCGTGACGCGCTCGCCGGCCTGGGCCCCATCGACCTGAGTCATGCCTCACCCCGTCTCTGCTCGTGCCCCTGACTCGTGCCCCTGACGTCGGTGTCCCTGACGTCGGTGTCAGGAGCGTACCGCCACTAGATGAGGCCGAGCTCGGCGCGGACCTCGCGGTAGAGGTTCACGAGGCGTCCCGCGTCGGAGCCCGCGATCAGCGTGTGCACCCGCACGTTGTCGGTCGCCGCGCTGGCCCGCAGCATCTGGCGCACGAACGCCTCGTCGCGTCGGAGGTCGTCGAGCTTCGCCCGCTGACCCTCCACCAGGAAGAAGCCGCTCACGTCGCCGAGCTGGCCGTCGGCGAAGAAGAAGGGCTGGAACTCGGCGATGACGCCGTCGGTGAGCAGCTGGCCGAGGTACCGGGACAGCTCCAGGAAGGTCTCGACGGCCAGCGCCTCGCGACCGGTCTGCACCGCGCCGAACGAGATCATCACCGCGCCGTCGATGTGGGTGTGGGGCTCGACGATGGTCGGCTCGAGGTCTTCGCTCACGGTTGCGTCGTACCACGGACCGCGCCGGGCGTGCACCCCCCCGGTGGTTCACGGTACGACCACGGCGTGGACCGGGCGCGGCTCGTCGCGCTCTCCCGCGAGGGTCTGCAACAGGGCTTCGACCCCCTCGAGCCCCGTCACCCGCCGGGGCAGGTCGACGAACGGATAGCGCCCCGAGGCGAGCAGGTCGAGGGCGGCGCGGTACGCCGTCGTGTCGACGCCCAGCACGCCGAGGATGCGCAGCTCCTTGTACACGATGAGATCCGGCCAGAAGCCGGGCGCCTCCGCCGAGCCGCGCGTGCCCGCCACCACGACGGTGCCGCCCGGTCGGGCCAGCGCCAGCGCCTGGGCCAGCGCGGCGGGCGCCTTGGCGGTGACGTCGACGACGACGTCGGCGAGGCCGCCGGTGGCGTCCTTCAGCGCGGCGACGGGATCGTCGACCGCGCTGTCGACAGTGAGGTCCGCGCCGAACGCGTGCCCGATCTCGAGCCGCTCGCGGTCGCGCGGGCCATGCCCGGTGAGCAGCACGAAGCCGGCGCGGGCCTCGCGTGCGGCCGCGACTACGGACAGGCCGCGTATCCCCGGCCCGAGCACGGCAACGACGTCGCCCTCGGACGTGCCGGGCACGGTGACGCCCCACCGGATGCCCGCGCCCAGCGGGTTGAACGCGGTGGCGACGACGGGGTCGAGCGACGCCGGCACGCGCAGCACCCGGGAGTCCGGCGCGAGGTACTGGTGGTCCGCGTATCCGCCCCACAGGCCGGGTGGCTTGTCGACCGGGATGAAGCCGTACATGTCGCCGATGCCGTGCCGGCGGCAGTGCCGGTACTCCCCCGCGACACATGGCGCGCACGCACCGCACGACTGGAAGACCTCGACCGCGACGCGGTCGCCCACCGCGACGTCCCACCGCGCCGCCGCGGCCGCGCCGAGCGCCTCGACGACCCCGACCACCTCGTGGCCGGGCACGAACGCGAAGCCACCGCGCAGGACGCCGGAGTACTGCTCGTGATCGGTGCCGCAGAGACCGCAGGCTTCGACGCGCAGGAGCCCGTCGTCTTCGCCGACCGCGGGGCGGGGCAGGTCGTGCGCCCGCAGCCACCTCGGCTCCTCCAGCACGAGCGCCCTCACGGTCTCCCCGCCCCCGGCTCCGGAGGGACGGATCAGGCCGTCACCTCGATGCTGCCCTTCATGAAGTTGTGGATCTGGCAGTGGTACTTGACCGTCGCGGCCTTGGTGGGGAGCGTGATCTTGCCCGACGTGCCGTTGGCGACCTCACCGGAGTCGAAGCTCTTGTCGTCGGCCGTCACGGTGTGGGTCGTGGTGTCGTCGTTCTTGATCGTGATCGTGGCCCCCGCCGGTGCCTTGAGCGGGTCGGGGGAGAACTTGAAGTCCTTGATCGTGATCACCGTGCCCGACGTGGCGCCGCCCGAGGTGGTCTTCCCCCCGGTGCCGGCACTGGTCTTCTTGTCGCTGCCGCAGGCGGTGGAGCCGAGCGCGACGGCTGCGACCGCGAGCACGGCGAGGGAGCGGGCGATTCGGGGATGACGGCGCGGGGGTTCGTTGGTCATGCGCCCATCTTCGCCCGTCAGGGGTGCGACCGCCCGTCGGCTCGACCGTGCGCCGTCAGCGGCTGGCGATGGCCTCGATGCCGCCTTCGGCGAGCCGGTGCTGGTCCCACAGCCAGTCCATGAGCTCAGCGCTCGCCACGGGCGGCCCGAGGTAGTAGCCCTGACCGATGTCACAGCCGAGGGCGCGCAGCTGCTCGCACACGACCTTGCTCTCGATGCCTTCCGCGACCACGCGGAGGCCGAGGCTGTGGGCGAGCTCGATCGTCGACCGCACGATGATCGCGTCGTCGGCGTTGGCTGCCATCGTGGTGACGAACGACTTGTCGATCTTGATCTCCGAGACGAGCAGACGGCGCAGGTGCGCCAATGACGAGTAGCCGGTACCGAAATCGTCGATCGCGATGCGGACCCCGAGCGCGCTGAGCCGCCGCACGACGTCTGCCGCGCGAAGCGGGTCGGCGAGCAGCGCGCTCTCGGTGATCTCGAGGTCGAGCGAGGCCGGTGCGATCTCGGCCTCGGCGAGCAAGAGGCGCACGTCGTCGGGCAGCGACACGTCGACCAGGTTGCGCGTCGACAGGTTGACCGCAACGCCCATGTCGAACCCCGCCTCGCGCCAGCGCCGGCACTCGCCGAGGGCGGCGGCCAGGACGTAGCGACTGAGCGCGTCGATCAGCCCGGTCTGCTCCGCCACCGGCACGAACTTGTCCGGAAGAACGAGGCCGTGGCGCGGATGCTGCCAGCGCACGAGCGCCTCGGCCCCGATGACCCGGCCGGTGGCGAGCTCGACCTTGGGCTGGTAGTGCACGATCAGCTCGCGACCGTCGAGCGCCCGCCGCAGCTCGCCGGCCATCGCCGTGCGGCCGACGCTCGACTGGTCGCGGTTCATGTCGTAGAGCTCACAGCCGCTGTGCGTCGTCTTCGCCACGTACATGGCGACGTCGGCCCGCGCCAGGAGGTCGTCGAGGTCGTCGTCATTGTCGGAGACGAAGACGACGCCGATGCTCGCGTCGACGCACAGGGTCATGCCCTCGACGGCGACCGGCCGGCGCAACTCGTCGAGAACCCGAGCCGCGAACGCCAGCACCCCGGCCTCGTCCTCCACCTCCCACAACACCGCGAACTCGTCGCCACCCAGCCGCGCCACGACATCGCGTTCCCCGAGCATCCCGCTGACCCGCGCGCCGATCTCGCGCAGGAGCTTGTCGCCGTTGTGGTGCCCGAAGGTGTCGTTCACCTCGCGGAAGCGGTCGACGTCGAGGAGCAGCAGCGCCCACTGCGCGTCGCGCGCTCGTCCCCAGGCGATCGACTGCCGCAGCCGTTCGGCGAGCGACGCCCGGTTGGGAAGCCCGGTGAGCATGTCGTGCAGCGCCTGGTGGCGCCGGTCGGTCACGTCGTGGAGGTTGACGACGATGCCTCCCACCGCGGGCTCGTCGAGCAGGTTGACGAGGCTCGCCTCCATCCAGCGCCAGCTGCCGTCGTGATGCTGGACGCGCAGCTCCGTCCGCACCTGACGGCCCGGGTGCTCGATCGCCTCGAGCATCACTTCGCGCGTGGTGTCGAGGTCGTCCGGGTGGATCATCTCCACGTGGTCCGGGCCGAGGTAGGACTCGGCCGGCGCCCCGAGGATGCGCTCGATCGCGGGGCTGACGTAGACGAACGAACGGTCGCGGTCGAGCACGATGATGATGTCGGAGGCGTTCTGGACGAGCGCGCTCATGCGCCGCTCGCTGCGCACCACGGTCTGGCGCGCGTGCTCCTTCTCCTCCGTGGCCCGTCCGAACATCCGCACGGCGAACGCCAACCCGAGCGCGCCGAGGGACGCCAGCCCGTGCACCCGCGGGGCGGCGATGAACGATGGCGCGATGTTGGCGGCGATGGCGAGCTGCCCCAGGGCGATGCCGGTGAGCGCGCACACGAGAACGATCCGCCAGGCGCGGGCGCCGACGTCGCCGACGACGTCGTGCACGAGGAACATGTAGCCGACCGCCAGCACCGGCCCCCAGCCGGTCGCGTACATCACGATCGTGATGAGCGCCGTCTCGGACGCGATGCGGATCAGGGCGCGGGCGTAGGAGGCGCGGGCGCGACACCAGACGGCCACGAACTTGGTGAAGAGGTTCCCGCCGCCGAACAGCACGACCAGCTGGAGCGGCGACAGCGGGTTGACCAGGTCCCACCGGCCGAGGCACCAGAAGGCGGCCGCGGTGATTATGGCGGCCACGTACCCGGCCCGCGCCCTCGGACCCGTCACCACGTCCCAGCGGCTCGTCGTGGGTGCCAGCACCATCCACCGCGTATCGGCGCCCTTCGGCCCGCGGTGTAGGGGCGCTCCAGTCCTGACGCCGTACGTCCGATGTCTTCACAATGGACTGGGCGACAGGAGGGGAGGCGAGGCCATCGAGCACAGGGGCCCGTCAGGCCGCCTGGCTCTTCGTCGCCGCGGGCACCCTGACGAGCATCCTGAGCTACGTGCCATCGCAGGCGACAGTGAGCCGGGCCGTCGCCACCACGCTCGGGCTGGCGGCGGTGCTCACGGGGATCGTCGTGTGGGTCCTCCCCTGGCCGAGATGGCATCCACGGGCCACGCTCGTCCTCCTCCCCGTCGCCTTCGCCCTCATCGTCATCGGGAACCGCTTCGGCACGACGTCGCCGTACACCTACGGCGTCTACTACGTCGTGGTGTTCTGCTGGGTCGGCCTCGCCCATCCGCGGTGGACCTCGTTGCGCATGGCACCGCTCGCCGGGATCGCGTATCTGATGCCGGCCCTCCTCGCACGGCACCACAACCCCGAAGCGGTGCTCTCCGTGCTGTCGACCATCCCCGTGTGCCTCCTCGTGGGCGAGACCGTGGCCTGGGCCATGTCGGAGCTGGCCGAGGCGCGCGAGGTGTCCGAGCACCGTGCCCACCTTCTCAGCGCGGTCGCAAGAGCGGCAGGCTCGATCAGCGCGCTCGACTCCGATGCCGTGCTCGCAGGTGTCGTGGACACGCTCGTCGGGCTCGGCTTCGAGGCAGCCAACCTGTGCGTCTTCGACGACGCGACCGACACCTACACCGTGGCCCAGCCCCGCGGCCTGCCCGAGAGCTACCTCACCGGCCCGCAGCCCGCCTCGCGCGGCATGCCCTCGCTCGTCCGCCAGCGCCGGAGCCTGGTGACCCTCGAGAACTACAGCGAGCACCCGCTCGCGGTGCCCGATCTCGTCGCCCTCGGGATCCGTACCGCGGTCGCCGCGCCGGTGTGGGTGCAGGGACGGCTGGCCGCCGCGCTCGTGGCCGGCAGCACCCGGGTCATCCCCGCACGGTCCGAGGACATGGAGGCGTTCGAGCTGCTGGCCGGCCAGGCGGGGCGGGCGCTCGAGAACGCGCAACGCTACGAGGAGGAGCGCCGCGCCCGCGAGGTGCTGACCGAGGTGTCGATGCGTGACGAGCTGACCGGGGTGGGCAACCGGCGCCACGCGGTCGGTCTGCTCGACTCCCTCCAGGCCGGTGATGCGGTCGTGCTCATCGACCTCGACAACTTCAAGGACGTCAATGACACCGACGGCCACGCCGCGGGCGACGCCGTGCTCGTCGCCCTCGCCCACCACCTTCGTTCCTGCGTCCGCGACGCCGACCTCATCGCCCGCTACGGCGGTGAGGAGTTCGTGGTGGTGCTGCGCGAGGCGGGCACCCACGCCCTGCACACGACCGAACGGCTCCTCGAGGAGTGGCGTCGCGGCCGGCCTCGTACGACCTACAGCGCGGGCGTCGCCGTGCACGGGCCGGAGACCAAACCCTCGCTCACGCTCGCGCGGGCGGATGCCGCGCTCTACGCGGCCAAGCGCATGGGACGCGACCGCGTCGCCGAGTTCGGGTTCGACGAAGAGGCCCTGGCCGCCGGCGCCTGAGCCCGAGTCACCGTCGGAGGATCGCGCCGGCCCGCATTGCTACGATCCCCGTCATGCGCCGCACATGGGGGAACCTCGGTGGGCAGCTGGGCCTGGGCTGCATCGCCGTCGGCATCCTGATCATCGGCCTCGCGTGGAACGGCGCCGCCGGCGTCGACTTCGTGCAGGGCCAGGTTCCGTACCTGCTCTCGGGTGGCTTCCTCGGGCTCGCGCTGGTCGTCTTCGGCGCCGCTCTGGTCGTCGTGCAGAGCAACCGACGCGACCGCAGCGTGCTCGAGGCCCAGCTCCGCGAGCTCAACACGGCCATCGCGCGCCTCGCCAACGCGGTCGGCAGCTCGGCGGCAGCCACCAACGGCAACCCCGGGGCGAACCCCGACCGCGTGGTGATCGGCTCGTCGTCCTACCACCGTCCCGACTGCCCGCTGGTCGCCGACAAGGGCCTGCCCTCCACCACGCTCGAGGCCGCCCGCTCCGAGGGCCTCACCCCCTGCCGGGTCTGCCAACCCGCCCCCGTCACCGCCTGACCCACCCTTTCCTCATCGTCACCGGGATCGGGTTCCGTTCGGGGGCTCCGGTCCCGCCCGCGGGAGGAACGACGGGCGGATGGCGTTCCGTACCGACCGCAGGGAGGGACGGCGGACGGGTGGCCCGTAGGGAGGGCCCCGGATGGGAGGGGCCCCCGAAGGGGGAGGGGCCCCCGAAGGGGGAGGGGCCCATTCGGGACGGACCCTGAGGGACAGGCCCCGCCCGTCGTTCCGGGTACCGTCCCGAGCGCCGTCCCGCGCCTACGACGCCGCGCCGAGATACGTCTTGCGCAGCTCGTCGCCCTTCCGCAGCTCGTCACCCGAGCCCGAGTAGACGATCGCCCCCTTCTCCATCACGAGCGCGGAGTCGGCATGGCGCAGCACGCCGACGTTCTGCTCCACGATGATCACGGTGACACCGTCGTCGTTGATGCGGTCGACGATCTCGAACACCGTCTTCGCGAGCTTGGGCGAGAGCCCCAGCGACGCCTCGTCGATGAGGATGAGCTTGGGCAGGCTCATCAGGCCCCGCCCGATCGCGAGCATCTGCTGCTGGCCGCCCGACAGCGTGCCCGCGAGCTGGTCGCGCCGCTCGGCGAGGATCGGGAAGTAGTCGTACACGCGCTCCTCCGCCGTCTTCAGCTCGGCGCGGCGTGAGCGCGACGTCCATGAGCCGAGGCGCAGGTTCTGGGCCAGCGTGAGCGCGGGGAACACCCGTCGACCTTCCGGCACGAGCGAGATGCCGCGCTGGACGAGGCCGGCGGGATCCTGGCCGTCGATACGCTCGCCGTCGAAGGTGATCGTGCCCCCCGTGGGCTTCAGCAGACCCGCGATGCTCGCGACCGTGGTGGTCTTGCCCGCGCCGTTCAGCCCGAGCAGCACCGTCGTCTGGCCCGCCTGCACGTCGAAGTCGATGCCCTGCAACACCGGGATCGACCCGTACCCGACACGCAGCGACCGAACTTCGAGATAGCTCATCGGTTCACCGTGCCTCGTACCTCGGCCGGTGCACCGACCTGCCACATGGGAGCTGCGCTCCTCGCTGCGCTGCGGTGCTCGCTCACTGGTTGACCCCCTCGCGGCCGGTCTCGAGGCGCTCGGCCTCGGCCTCCGCCTCCGGCGCCTCCTCACCGAGGTAGGCGGCCACCACCTCGGGGTGGCGCTGCACCTCCTCGGGGCGGCCCTCGGTGAGCAGCTGGCCGAAGTTGAGGACGTAGACGTAGTCGCACACGCGGACGACCAGCGGAACGTGGTGCTCGATCATGCAGATCGACAGCTCGAAGTCGTGCCGCAGCTCGAGCAGCTCGTCGCCCAACTGATGCGCCTCCTGCGGCCCCATGCCCGACGACGGCTCGTCGAGGAGCAGGAGGTCGGGGTCGGTCGCGAGCGCGGTCGCGATCTCGACCTTCTTGAGCGTGCCGTACGAGAGGCCCTGCACCGGGGTGTCGCGCAGGTGGCCGAGCGAGAGGATCTCGAGGATGGCATCGGAGCGGCGGCGCAGCGTGTGCTCGCTCGCGATGCTGGCCGGGCTGCCCAGCATGCCCGACACCGCGCCGTAGGGCACGTTGCTGTGCTGCGCGGTCAACATGTTCTCGAGCACCGTCGCCTCCTTGCGGAGCCCGACGTTCTGGAAGGTACGGCCCATGCCGAGCGCGCTGCGCGTGTGGGGTGGCAGCTCCGAGACGTCGTGGTCCTGGAACTCCACGCGTCCCGATTGCGGCCGGTAGAAACCGGTGATGCAGTTGAAGATCGTCGTCTTGCCCGCGCCGTTCGGGCCGATGAGCCCGACGATCTCGAACTCGCCGACGCGCAGGCTGACATCCTGCAGCGCCTGGAGGCCGCCGAAGCGGATCGAGACCCCGGTGGTCTCAAGGACGGACATCGACGCCCTCCGCTCCCCCGCCCTCGCCACCACCGCGCCGGAAGGGCTCGCCCTTCAACCACCTCCCGATGGGCGCGGTCACCGTCCCCAGGCCGTCGGGCTGGAAGATGAGCGTGAGGACGGCCAGCACGCCCGTGAACGCCTGGATGAAGAGCCCGGCGCGCTCCTGGATGTAGGTGACCCCGAGGTTCTTGGCGAGCTCGGGCAGCCAGTCGCCTGCCAGCACGAACAGCAGGGCGAAGACCACGATGCCCCCGCGCCGGCGCAGGCCGCCGACGATCGCGACGATGAGGTAGGGCAGGGCGATCTGGGCGAAGGTGAAGTCCGCGGCCACCACGTTGAGGCGCCGCGACCCGAACAGGGCGCCGGCGACTCCCGCGTAGAACCCGGCGACCGCGAAGGCGAGCAGCGTGTAGGCGCGCACGTTGACGCCGTAGTTGGCGGCGACCTGCGGGCTCTCGCGCAGCGCCTGCATGGCGCGGCCCGCCTTGGTGGCGACGAGCCGCCAGTCGATCAACAGGATGACCGCGAGCACGATGGCGCAGAGACCGAGATAGGCGCGGTCGGTGGTGAAGCCACCGGGGCGGGGCGCGTCCTGCCCCGCGCCCCCACCCGTGAAGCTCTCGAGCCGGAAGATCGAGTTCTCGCCCACGAACCCCCACACGAGCGTGACCAGCGCGAAGTAGAGGCCGCGCACCCGCAGCGCCACCAGTCCCAGCAGGACGGCCTGTGCGATCCCGACGACCGCGCCTGCCGCCAGCCCCGCGTAGAAGCTCTGGTGGGACTGGCTGATCACGTACGCCGACGTGAAGGCTCCGATGCCGATGAACGCCTGGTGGCCCAGCGAGATCTGGCCCGAGTAACCCACGAGCACGTTGAGGCTGAGCGCGCCGATGCCGACGATGACGCCGGTGGCCAGCACGTCACTGTGGGCAGGCTCGAAGTGAAGGACGTAGTAGAGGCTGACGGCGCCGACGACCACGACGAAGGCGGCGCGACCGAGCCATCCGAGCGCGGTCGGCGCGACGCGCGGGTGCTCTTCCGGGAAGACGTCTCCGGCGATCGCGGGCTCGAGGTCGATCGCCACTAGGCCTCCTTGCCCAGCAGGCCGGTCGGCCGGACGAGCAGGACCGCGAGCAGCATCACCAGGGTGGCCACGCTGTTGGCTCCGGGCAGCGTCTTGGAGCTGATGTTGATCTGGGCGAACGCCTGCACCAGGCCGACGAGCAGGCCACCGACGAACGCGCCCGGCACCGACGTCATGCCGCCCACGACCGCGGCGGTGAAGGCGGCGATGAGGACGGTGGTCGTGCCGTAGCCGGCCTGGAACTGTGACGTCACCGGCGCCAGCAGCACACCGGCGACCGCCCCGAGCAACCCGGCCAGGCCCCAGGTGAGGAGGGTGATGCGATTGAGGCGGATGCCGACCAACCGGCTCGCGGTCGGCTCCTGGCTCGTCGCCAGCACGGCCAGGCCCAGGTCGGTGCGCCCGAAGAACCAGGCCAGCCCCACGCCGGCGGCCGCGAGCGTGCAGACGATGATCAACTGCTGCCAGCTCATGTAGACGTCGGCGACCGGCACCTTGAAGCCGAGTCCGCCGACGATCGGCCGGGCGCCAAAGAACTTCGCGCCTCCGATGATGATCTCCACCGGGATGAGGAGACTCGCCAGGGCCGCGGTGGCGACGAGGATGGTGACGCGGGGTCGGTTGGCGAGGGGCCGGATCACCAGGCGCTCCGTGACGAGCCCGGCCATGAGCCCGAACAGCAGGCCGAGGGCGATGGCGAGCGGGTACGGAAGCTTGAGCACCTTGTCGCCGACGTAGGTGCCGAAGGCGCCCAGCGTGACGAACTCACCGGCGACGAAGTTGAACACCCGGCTGCTCTTGTAGATGAGCACCAGCCCGATAGCCACCAGCCCGATGGCCGCGCCGTTGCTGATCCCGAGCACGAGCGGTTGAGCGACCGAGAACGCGAGCATCGGGTCAGAACGACGTCTTGAACGAGGACTCGGTGACGTACTCGGGGGGCTTCTTGGTGCAGTCCGCCTTCAGCACCTGCACCCCCGTCCCGCCGAAGTGCGACTTCGAGTAGTCGACGTCGGGGTACGCCTTGGTCGAGAACGTCTTGCCGTTGACCGCGTTCACGAAGTGCTGGCGGGTGAGGTCGCGGCCCGCGGCCTGCAGCATCGCCCCGAGCAGCTTCTCGGCCCCCCAGAGGCCCCATGCGATGTCGTCTCCCCTGCCTCCGTTCACCTTGGCCCAGGTCTGTTGGTACGCAGGATCGACGGTGTCGGCGTCCGCGATGCCGGTAAAGGGCGAGAAGAAGCTCGCGCCGCCGGGGATGGCGTTCCCGCCGCACAGCGCGGCGGCGACGATGTTGAGGCCGATGGTGACGCCGACACCCGCCCATCGCACGGTGCAGTTCTGCGAGCGCACCGCGGCCGCGAACTGGAGGAAGAGCACCGGCGCCATGAGCGGGTAGACGACCTCCGGCTTCGTGCCGCCGCAGAGCTTGACCGCCGCGCTCTGCAGCTCGGCTCCGGCCGCGTCCTTGGGAATGGTGACGTCCTGGACGAGATCGAGCTTCTGCGTCTTGACCCCCGCGAGGAAGCCGGTGTGCGCGTCCACGAAGTTGTCGGTGTCGGCGCGCACCATCGCCACCTTGGTGCCGTGGACGACGTTCTTGATGTACTGCGCCAGCAGCACGCCCTGCTGCTGGTAGGTCATCGACAGCGCGAAGTACGAACGGAGCTTGTCGAGGCCGGCCTGACCCACGCCCTCCGCCAGGTAGGGCACGCCGACGCCGTTCGCGTACTTGGCGCATGCCGCGATCTGGTCGGCGCCCCCGCCCCCGACGAGGAGGAACACCTTGTCCTGCTCGACCATCTTCTTGCACGCTTCGACGGCCGAGCTCGGGTTGTACTTGTCGTCCTCGAAGAACACCTTGACCGTGCGTCCGTTGATCTGCCCGACGGACTGGAAGTAGAGGTCCTTGCCCTGCTCGAAGCTGGGGGCGTTGGCGCCGGCGCCGGTGAGCGGCGCGTGCACGCCGATGCGGATCTCGGTGTCGGTGACGCCGTCGGTGTCGCCGGGTCCCTTCGGCACTGTCTCGACCGACGTGTTGCCCGCGGTCGTCGCCGGCCCCGCCGCCGCGCCGCCGGACGGCGCGCCGCCGGCGGTCGCGACGTGCACACCGTCCTTCTGGCCGCACGCGGCCGCGACGAGAAGGGTGAGGACGACGAGGGTGGAGATGCGGCGGCTCACGAGTTGTCCTCCGGGGGCGAGTTGGGATCGGACCGGCGTTCGAGGGCTTTCAGCACGCTGCCCTGGCGTGGCGGCTGAGGATCGCCCTGGGCTCCGAGCGCGACCGCCCCGGCCACGATGAGGGCCACCACCCCGGCAGCCGTGAACCAGAAGGCGGGGGGCGGTGCGCGGTGGTGGGTCGTCGCGACGGCGCGGCTCGACGACGTCGCGGCCGGGCCGACCGCGGCGGAGGCAGGGCCGGCGAGAACGGCGATGGGAACGACGAGGAGCACCCAGAGCAGAGACAACAACACGCTCGCACGCCGGAGCTTTTGACCGATCGTCGTCGCCCCCCACCTCTCGTCATGGGTCAGCCGTCGGGGTCAGCCAGCCGAGCGACAATAGCAAGGGCGCGCCCCGGTGACCCAGGTCACGGGAGCCGAGGGCGATCGCATGGGCGAGAATGGGCGCATGCCGTCGTGCCCCTCGTGCGGAGCCGAGAACCTCGACACATCGCGCTTCTGCGGCGCGTGCGGGATCCCGCTCCTCGCCGTCTCGTGCGCGTCGTGCGGAGCCGCCAACCCCGCCGAGCACCGGTTCTGCGGGCAGTGCGGCGCGGCTCTCTCGGCGGCTGCGGCACCCGCGGCCGAGCCCGCTCGCCCCGCAGCCGACGAGCGCAAGCTCGCCACGGTGCTGTTCGCCGACGTCGTCGGCTTCACGTCGCGGAGCGAGCGCAGCGATCCCGAGGCGGTGGCGCGCACGGTCGACGCCGCCTTCCGGCGCATGGCCGAGGAGGTCGACGAGCACGGCGGCCTCGTCGACAAGTACACAGGCGACTCGCTCATGGCCGTCTTCGGCGTGCCGCAGGCGCACGAGGACGACGCGGAGCGCGCCGTCACCGCCGCGTTGAGCATGCGTCAGCTCGGGGGCGACCTCGCCGTCTCCATCGGCGTGAACAGCGGTCCGGTGATGGTCACCTCGGTCGGCCGCGACGGTGACCTCACGGTGATCGGCGACACCGTCAACGTCGCCGCCCGGCTCGAGAAGGCGGCCGCGCCCGGTGAGGTGCTGGTCGGACGGCTCACCGCCGAGCTCACCGGCGACCGCGTCGTGTACCGCGAGCGGCAGCCCGTGGTGCTGAAGGGCAAGCGTGATCCCGTCGAGGTGCGGGAAGCGACGTCGGTGCGCGTCTCGGGCGCGAGCGCGGCGAGGCCCGACCGTCCGCCGCTCGTCGGGCGCGACGACGAGCTGGCGTTCCTCCGCGCCCAGTGGCGCAACACCGTTCGCAACGGCCGCGCGTCGATCGTGCTCCTCTGCGGCGAAGCAGGCGTCGGCACCACCCGGCTCGTCGACGAGCTGGCCGAGGAGGTGGCCGACACGGCGATGGTGGTCCGGGCCGTGTACCCCGCCTACGGCAGGCTCGGCGGCTTGCGGGTGGCGGCCGAGATCGTCCGCCAGCTCGGCCCGATGGGCGACACCGAGGTCGACTCCCGCGTCCGTTCGATCGCGGGCGAGCTGCACCCGTCGTTGCGCGGCATCGACCCCGCGGCCTTCCAGAAGGAGCAGGCGTGGGCGTTCCGCCGCCTCGTGGAGGCCAAGGCGGCCGACCGGCCGCTGCTCGTCGTGATCGACGACATCCACCGGTCGGGCGACAAGGTGCTCGACCTGCTCGGCGAGATGTTCAAGCGCGGCATCGAGGTGCCGGTGCTGCTCGTGCTCGTGGGCCGGCCCGAGCCCAACGAATGGCTCGCGCGCTTCCCCGCCGCGACCACGGTGCGCCTCGGTCCCATCGCGCCATCCGATGCCATCGCCCTCGCCGACGCGCTCCTGCCCGACGCACCGCTCGATCGCGAGGCGGCGGCGTCGTTGGCGCGCCAGGCCGGAGGCAACCCGCTCGCCGTGCGCGAGCTCGTGCGCATGGTGAGCGACCAGGGCGGGCTGGTGAAGCGGGGGGAGGAGTACGGCCTCGTCGGCGGGCTCACCCTCCCACCGACGCTGCACGCGATCGTGGCCGCGCGTCTCGACGCGCTACCGACCACCCAGAAGATCGCACTGCAACAGGTCGCCGTGCTCGGCGACGCGGTGGGCGAGCAGGAGATGGCGGCGCTCTTCGAAGGCGACGCGTCCGAGGCGTTGCACGGCCTCGTCACCGCCGGTCTCGTACATCGGTCCCAACGCGACGGGCGCACCTGCTACGAGGTCGCCGACCCGCTCCTGCAGGAAGTCGCGTACGAGACCCTCCCCCGCCACGTGCGCGGCGAGAGCCACCGCCGCGCCGCCACCGTCTCGTCCGCGCCGATCGACCGCGCCCGGCACCTCGAGCGGGCCGCGGCGTATCTGCCCGATGACGACGCGCTGCGCGTCGAGGCCGCCGACGCGGCGGCCGCCGCCGGGCTCCAGCTGATCGACGCCTTCCGCCTCAACGACGGCGTGCAGCTCGTCCAACGGGCGATCGAGTTGGGGTACCGCGAGCCGCGCCACCTGCTGCGCCTGGCCCGCACCCTCAACGAGCAACAGCGCGTCGAGGAGCTGTGGGAGGTGCTCGAGCTCGTCCCCGACGACGCCGCCGATCCCCGGCTGGTGGCGGAGAAGATCCACATGGGCGCAGTCGCGTTGACCTTCCGCGACCCGGCGGCCGGGCTCCCGGGCCTGGAGGAGGCGGCTCGCCGGTGGTCGGCGCTGGGTGAGACCGCCAAGTACGGCTGGGCCCTCGCGAACCGCGGCGTCGCGCTCTTCTTCATGGGCCGCAACCACGAGTCGGACGCCTCGCTCCGCGAGAGCCTCGAGGTGTTCCGCGAGGCCGGTGAGCGGGACGGCCAGATGGCGGCCTACCGATTCCTCGCGCTCGTCTGCCCCGATGACCCGCACGCGCACGAATGGGTCACCGAGTCGTTGCAGCGCGCCGAGGAGGTGGGCGACCGCACCGCCCAGGTCAACTCGTACAACACACTGTCGTGGCACCACTTCATGCGGTCGCGGCTCGGAGGACCGGACGACACGGCCGAGCTGCGCTACTACCTCGACCGGCTGGTCGAGACCGCGCGCGACCTCGGCATGCACGAGCTCGAGACCCACGGGCTCGGGATGGGCGCCAACCTGGCTCGCCTCCAGGGCCGCGCCGACGACGCCTGCCGGCTCGCGACGGCGGCCCACTCGCTCACGGTCACCGAGCCTCCCTCGGCCGCGCTCGTGCAAGTGGCTGCGTTCTCGTCCGCACGCGCCCGCGGCGAACCCGGCGACGCGCCCGAGGTCGACGAACGATCCGTCGACCCGGTCTCGCAGATCTGCGCGTACCTGATCGGCGAGGAGCTCATCTTCGAGGGCCGGGAGGACGGCATCTCCCGGGCCATGCAGGCGGTCGAGCGCCGGGCCAGCCAGAGCGCGCTCGAGGGCCTGATCGGCGGGTTCGGCACCGCCCTCGCGCTGATCGTCCTGGGTCGCCACGCGGAGGCGCGGGCGAGCGCGCAGTGGGTCGTCTCCGCGGCCACGACACTGCACGCGCCGCTCGCGGAAGCCGCCGGCCGGGCCCTGCTGGCCGAGGTGGCGTTCGTCGTCGACGGCGACCGCGACGAAGCCGTGCGCCTGCTGGAGACCGCGCCCGCGGTGTCGGGCGGCCTCGCACACGTGCTCGTGCTCCGCGCGCGCGCCCGGCTCGGCAACGAGGCCGCCGCCCGCGCGCTGCAGGAAGCGGTCGCGTGCCGAGCCGGGGCTGAACGCCGTGAGCGAGCACCGAGGCGAAGCCGAGAGCACCGACTGGGATGTCGTGGTGGTGGAGATCCCCGCCGGGAGCCGCAACAAGTATGAGGCCGACCACGAGACCGGCGAGATCTTCCTCGACCGCCGACTCTTCACCGCCACCCGCTACCCCACCGACTACGGCTACTTCCCCAACACCCTGGCCGACGACGGCGACCCGCTCGACGCGCTCGTGCTGCTGACGGAGCCAACGTTCCCGGGGTGTCGCATCCGGGCCCGGGCCATCGGTGTGTTCTGGATGGAGGACGAGAAGGGCGACGACGCCAAGATCGTCTGCGTACCGGTGAACGACCCGACCTTCGGGTCGCTCGCGTCGATCGACGGGCTCGATCCCGCGTTGCGGTTCGAGATCGAGCACTTCTTCGCGATCTACAAGGACCTCGAGCCGGGCGGTCGCTCGGTGACGCGAGGTTGGGGTGGCGTCGACGACGCCCGGCGTGCGATCGCCGAGGCCCGCCGTCAGTTCGGCGAGGTCAGACCATCACCGTGAGGTTGTCGACGATGGCCCGGCCCAGCAACTGGTCACCGATGATCTCGATGTGCTCGTCGAGCCCCGCGTCGGACGCGTCCACGCGGCCGTTGACGAGCGCGGCGAACGTGGCGACGTCGGTCCGCACGGTGACGTCGGGATCGGGCGGGACCGTGTCCGTGCGGCGCGCCCGCCGGTCGACCACCTCGATCGCGATCGGGTCGTGGCCCGCGATCTCGACGACGACGCGGGCGCCGTCGGGCGCGCCGGCCCGCTTGCCGACCAGATAGGGCAGGAAGCCGGTGAAGTGGGCGAGCGACTGGTCGACGACGGGCCCCTCGAGGTGGCCGGGACGTCGGAGCGCGGTGCGGATGTCCTGCTCGTGCGTCCACGTGTCCATCACCCGCAGCGTGAGCATGTCGGCCACCGTGCCCGGCCCGGCCGGGGTGTCGACCGGTCGGGCCATGTCGTCGTCGGTGAGTGACCGCAGTTGGGCGAGGCGGGCGGTTGTCACCTCGCGGAACTCGGCGAGCACCTGCTCGCCCGTCCACCGCCGGCGGTAGTCGACACCGACCTCGTTCGACCGCCCGATGGCGTTGCGGGTGTGGCCGAGGTCGGGCGGCGTGTGGTCGGGCCCCGGTCGACCGAGGGCGCGCGACTCGTAATCGACGAGGTGCGAGAGGTTGTCCTGCACGCTCCACCCGGGAAGCGCGGTCGGTCGCTTCCACTGCTCCTCGGACAGCGACGCGCAGAGCGCTTCGATCGACGTCCACGTGCGTCCCAGGTTCTCCACGGAGTCGTGCACGGCCGCACCGTAGCGGTTGCCCTCGGGTCAGGCCGTGACGAAGTCGACGACGACGCGGGCGAGCTCCTCGCCCTTGTCCTCCTGCAGGAAGTGGCCGGCGCCCTCGATGACGGTGTGGCGCTGGCCCGCGGCTCCCGGCACCGCGCCGCGCAGCACGCGGTCGAAGCCGGCGGTGACGGGATCCCTGTCGGAGAACGCGGTGAGCAGCGGCTTCTCCCACGCGGTGAGCGCGGTCCACGCCTCGCGGTTGGCCTGCGCCGCGGGGTCGTCGGGCGAGGTCGGCACGAGCATCGGAAAGCGGCGCGCACCCGCGGTGAACGAGTCGTCGGGGAAGGGCGCGTCGTACGCCGCGACCACCTCTGGCGTCAGTTTGGTCGTGCAGCCCCCCTTCACGATGCCGCCGACGTGGAACACCGGTGTCTCCTGCGAGTACCGCTGCCACGCGAGAAAGGCATCGCTCATCTTCTGGTCGCCCGTGGGCAGCCCGGTGTTCGCGGCGACCACCCGCGCGAAGCGATCGGGGTTCTCGGCCACCAGTCGCAGCCCGATGAGGCCGCCCCAGTCCTGCCCGACGAGGGTGAGGTCGCGCAGGTCGAGCTGGTCGAACAGGGCCGCGCGCATCCACTCGACGTGCCGGGCATAGGTGTAGTCGTCCTGCGCGTCGGGCTTGTCGGAGCGACCGAAGCCGACGAGGTCGGGGGCGACGGCGCGGAGGCCCGCGTCGACGAGCAGCGGGATCATCTTGCGGTAGAGGTAGCACCACGACGGCTCGCCGTGCATGAGCAGGACGGCGGGAGCGTCGGGCCGGCCCTCGTCGAGGTGGTGGACGCGGAGGCGCCCGCCTTCACCATCGTCGACCTCCACGTAGTGCGGGGCGAAGGGAAAATCGGGCAGCGCGGCGAAGCGCGCGTCGGGTGTGCGGAGTGCGTTCACGATTGCTCCTCGAGCAGGGCGGTGAGCATGCGCGTCAGCACCCGACGGGCCGCGCTGACAGAAAGACCTTGACGCCGGCGGAGCGCCTCCCACGCGGTCCACGACGCGGACACCTCGAGCGCCGCGAGCAGGTCGTGACCCTCGCGGGCGACCTCGGGCGCGAACGTCGCGGCCAGCTGGCGGCGCAACGTCGCCCGTCCCTCCTCGAGCCACGCGCGGATCACGGGCGAGTCGTGCTCGACGAGCAGGGCCGCGCGCCGCGCGGGCGCGATGCGCTCGAACAGCGTCGACCGCTGGGCCACGACCTGCGCGACCCGCTCGCCGACCGGCAGCTCGGGCGCGACCGGCTGCACGAGGTGCCAGTGGCGCTGCGCCTGCAGTCGGGCCGCCGCCGCCAGCACCGACTCGACGTCGTCGAAGTAGTGGAAGACGGATCGCAGGGCCACGCCGGCGCGTTCGGCGACGCGCTTCGCGGTGGGCCGCGGGTCGCCCTCCTCGATGAGGGCGAGCATGGCCTCGACCACGGCGTGCCGGTTCCGCGCGCCGCGCAGGACCCGCCCGTCCTGGGTCGACCGGGTCGGGAGCGTCGAGGTGGCCACGCGGGGCAGCCTAAGGTAGTTGCCTTCTCAGTGCAACTAGTTTCGCGGGCACGCACCGGCTCCCAGTAGGTTCCGCGGTCATGAGCGAGCGCGCGGACGTCGTCGTCATAGGCATGGGGCCGGGGGGCGAGTCGGTGGCGGGGCGACTCGCCGAGGCCGGGCTCGACGTGGTCGGCGTCGACTCGGGGCTCGTGGGTGGCGAGTGCCCCTACTGGGGGTGCATCCCCTCCAAGATGATGATCCGGGCCGCCAACCTGGTGGCCGAGACCCGCCGCGTGCCCGGCATGGCCGGGACATCGACGGTGCAACCTTCGTGGGAACCCGTGGCCCGCCGCATCCGAGACGAGGCCACCGACGACTGGGACGACCGGGTCGCAGTCGAGCGCTTCGAGGGCAAGGGTGGCCGCTTCCTGCGCGGTGCCGGGCGGGTCGTGGGGCCGGGGCGGGTCGAGGTCGGCGACGTCGTCGTGGAGGCCGGCCGCGCGATCGTCCTCGCCACCGGGACGGACGCGTCCATCCCACCGGTCGACGGTCTACGCGACGTGCCCTACTGGACGAACCACGAGGCCATCGAGGTCGCGGAGCTGCCGGCGTCGATCGTGGTGCTCGGCGGCGGCGCCGTCGGCGTCGAGCTCGGGCAGGTCTTCAACCGCTTCGGCGTCGAGGTCACCGTCGTCGAGGCGCTCGACCGTCTGCTCGCCGGCGAGGAGCCGGAGGCCGGCGCGCTGATCGCCGAGATGCTCGAACGCGAGGGCGTGTCGGTGCGCACGTCGGCCAAGGTGACGCGTGTGCGCGAGGACGGCGCCACGATCGCGGTCGAGCTGGAAGGGGGGTCGCGCGCCGCGGGCGAGCGTCTGCTGGTGGCCACGGGACGCACGGCCGACGTACGCGCACTCGGCGTCGACAGCATCGGTGTGGACCCCGCGGCCCGCTGGCTCCCGGTCGACGACCACCTGCGCGTCGCACCCGGCGTGTGGGCGGTGGGCGACATCACCGGAAAGGGCGCGTTCACCCACGTGGCCATGTACCAGGCCGGCATCGTGGTCGACGACGTCCTGGGCCGCGACGTCGCGCCGGCGGACTACAAGGCGCTGCCCCGCGTCACCTTCACCGATCCCGAGGTGGGCGCGGTCGGCCTCAGTGAGGCCCAGGCGCGCGAGCGTGGTCTCGACGTGCGTGTCGGCGTGGCCAAGGTGCCGTCGACGGCCCGGGGCTGGATCCACAAGGCCGGCAACGAGGGCTTCATCAAGCTGGTCGAGGACGCGCGCCGCGGCGTGCTCGTCGGGGCCACGTCGGCCGGGCCGGCAGGGGGCGATGTGCTCGGCCTGCTCGCGCTGGCCGTGCACGCGGAGGTGCCGACCGCGCACCTGCGCCGCATGATCTTCGCCTACCCCACCTTCCACCGGGGCGTGGAGGACGCGCTGCGCCACATGGCCCATTGAGCCGCGGCGCGGGCCGCCCTTCGTTCTTGTCGCGCTCAACCACCACCACGGTGGTTGAGCGCGACAAGAACGGGATCGGGGCGGGGCTCAGACGGGCGCGCCGTTGCGCAGCACCGGGAACTGGCGCTCGGGGACGTCGGCGGTCACCTCGCCCGTCGGCGGACCGGCCGTGGGGTCGCCCTGCTGCAGCCGTGCGCCCGGCGGCGCGTACTGCACGATGTACGCCTTGCGCACCGCGTCGGTCGTGTTCGGCCCCGTCAGGTGCGGGGTGAGCGACGAGAACACGACGATGCTCCCCGCGGTGACCGGCGCCGCCACCCGGTGAGAGGGCTCAGAGAAGCACTCGTAGCCGAGGGGCTCGATGTAGGTGTGCTTCAAGGTGCCGTAGCGGTGCAGACCGGGAGCGACCCACGGGCAGCCGTTCTGCTCGGTCGCGTCGGTGAGCGCGACCCAGCACGTGAGGTACTGCTGCGGCACGACGAACGTGTAGCCGTTGTCCTGGTGCCAGGGGAAGCGCCGGGGCTTCTCGGGCTTCTTGTAGACGCCCTGGTCCCAGTAGAGGTTGGCGTCGGGCCCGATGATGTCGGCGCACAGCGCGGTGAACACGGGATGACCGACGAAGCGCCGCAGCCGCTCGGAGCGCACCACCGCGTGCGTGCTGAAGGTGATCGCCCCCGCCTCCGCGATCATCATGCGCTCGTCGGCCTGGGAGCGGAGGAACTGCTCCACCCGGGCCTCGATCGCGTCGAGCTCGCTCACCACCTCCGCGCTCTCGTCGGCGGAGAACGCCGCCTCCAGCACGACGTACCCCTCGGTGTCGAACTGCGTGGCCTGCGCGGGCGTGAGCACCTGCTTGGGACCGTGGCTGAACGCCCACTCGAACTCGGTGTTCCACGGGTGCCGTTCCAGCGCGGTCACGACGGCGCGGCGCGGGTGCAGGTGGCGCGCGCCCGGATGTCCGCGGACGAGGCCCCGACGAGGAGCTCGAACTCGCCCGGCTCGACCCGCCAACCGCCGGACGTCCCATCCCCCGACGGCGGGTCCCAGAACGCGAACGCGCGATCGTCGAGCGTGAACCGGACCCGCTCGGTGCGGCCCGGCTCGATCACCACCTTGGCGAAGCCCTTCAGCTCCTTCTCCGGACGGCGAACGCTCGCCTCGACGTCACGCACGTACAGCTGCACCACCTCGGCTCCCGCCCGCTCGCCGGTGTTGGTGACGTCCACCGCGATCTCATCACCCTCGACTGTGAGCTCGCCGTAGGCGAACGTCGTGTAGGACAGCCCGTGACCGAACGCGAACCGGGGCTCGATCCGCCGCGCGTCGTAGAACCGGTAGCCGACGAAGATGCCTTCGCCGTACATCACGTGCCCGGCCTCGCCCGGGTCGTTGAGGAACGCGGGGGTGTCCTCCAGCCGCTTCGGGAAGGTGAGCGGCAGGCGGCCCGAGGGGTTGACGTCGCCGAACAGCACGTCGGCGAGCGCGTCGCCGCCCTCCTGGCCCGGGTACCAGAGCTGCACGACCGCAAGCACCCGGTCGGCCCAGTCCATGGCGACCGGCGCGCCGGCGTTGACGACGACCACCGTGCGCGGGTTGACCGCGGCCACCCGGTCGACCAGCTGCGCCTGGCCGCCCGGCAGCGACAGGTCGGCGCAGTCGCGACCCTCCGTCTCCCACTCGTCGTCGAGCCCGACGACGACAACGGTCACGTCCGCTGCGGCCGCCGCGGCCACGGCCCGCTCGAGCATGTCGTCGGGCCACGGCGGCGCGACGCGCACCTCGGCGCCATGGAAGCCTCCGGCCGAGAGGCCGAGCTCCAGACGCAGCTCGTGCGGGCGGTCCTCGACCAGGGGATGCGTGGCGGTCACCGAGTAGGCGTCGGACCCGTCGACCACCAGCCGGTCGTCGACGAAGAGGCGGGCCCGCCCGTCGCCGCGAACCTTGAACGTGTGCTCCCCCAACCGGTCCGGCACGTACGCGGCGGTGATGCGTGCCGCCCACGCGGCTCCCGCGAGCGCCGGGTGGGGCGGCTCGGTCCAACGGAACGCGGAGCGCCGGTGCTCGGTGGCGTGGACCGGCGCGCCCGAGCAGTCGGGGCCCGCGAAGTACTCGATCGTCCACACGGTGCGGGTGTCGAGCAGCGGCACCGCGCGGCTGGTGACACACCCGGGCTCGTGGTCGACCACCACGCCCTCGGGCACGCGACCGCGGAGCCCGTCGAGGGGCGTCACCGCATGCGCGGGAAAGACGCCCGCGCTGCCACCCCCCTGCATGCGCGCCACGGCGGCGTTGGGGCCGACGACGGCGATGCGCCTGAGCGCGCTCGCGTCGATCGGCAACACGTCGCGCTCGTTGCGGAGGAGGACGATGGCGGCGGCCGCGGCGCGACGGATGACGGCGCGTCGTGCGGGCCCGGCGTCGAACGTCTCCGCCACCGGTTCGGCCCGGTCGAGAGCGCCGGCCCGCTCGAGCAGGGCGAGCAGGCGCCGCACCTTGTCGTCGAGCGTCTTCTCCGCCACCTCGCCGGCGCGCACGGCTTCGAGCAGCTGCTCGCCCATGTGGACGGGCGGCCCTGGCATCTCGAGATCGAGACCGGCGTTGGCCGCGGCGACCGTGCTGCGCGTGCCGAACCAGTCCGACACCACCGCGCCGTCCCAACCCCACTCGTCGCGCAGGATCGTCGTGAGCAGCTGGGGGTGCTCGGCGCAGTAGGTGCCGTTGAGCCGGTTGTACGCGGCCATGAGCATCCAACTGCCGGCCTCGGTCGTCGCCGCCTCGAACGGAGGAAGGTAGATCTCGCGGAGCGCCCGCTCGGGCACGTCGGAGCTGATCGTCATGCGCTCGAACTCCGAGTCGTTGCACACGAAGTGCTTGACCGCCGTGCCCACGCCCCGGCTCTGGACGCCGCCGATAAACGCCACCGCGATGCGCGCGGCCAGGTACGGGTCCTCGGCGTAGCACTCGAACGTGCGCCCCGCGAGGGGTGTTCGGTGGATGTTGACGGTTGGCGCCAGCAGCACGTGGGCGCCTTTGCTGCGTGTCTCGTCGCCCAGCTCGACGCCGACGTCGCGCACGAGGTCGGTGTCCCACGTCGCGGCCAGCGCCGTGCCACACGGGAAGCACGCCGAGCTCGGCCCACCCGTCCACTCCTCGCCGCGCGCCCCGTTGGGCCCGTCGGTCACCTTCAAGGCGGGGATCCCCACACGAGGCACCGCCGGTGTGTGCCAGAAGTCGATGCCGGCGACGAGGCTCACCTTCTCCTCCAGCGACAGCTGCCCGAGGAGCTGCTCGACGCGATCGCCCACCGCAGGCACCCTAACCCGGCGTCCCGATAGCGTCTCGGTCGACGGGCACGACGAGGAGAGAGGCGCGGCAGTGACCACCATCTGGTACGAGCGGGACGCGGATCCGGGCGCGCTCGAAGGCGCGCGCACGGCGGTCGTGGGCTACGGCAACCAGGGTCGGTCGTGGGCCCTGAACCTGCGCGACTCGGGGCTCGACGTGCAGGTCTGCGTGCGCGCCGACGCCACGCGCGACGCGGCCCGGGCCGACGGCTTCGAGACGAGCGAAGTCGCGGAAGCGAACGCGGCCGACGTGATCTGCCTGCTCGTGCCCGACGACGTGATCCCGATGCTCGACGTGAAGCCGAAGCCGGACTCGCTCGTGGTCGTCGCCAGCGGCTACACGCTCGCCTTCGACCGCATCGACCCGCCGGGCGACGCGGTCATGGTCGCGCCCCGCATGCTCGGGCCCGAAGTGCGCCGCTGCTACGAGGAGGGCATCGGCTTCATCACCGCGATCGGCGTGCACCGCGATGCCACGGGAAACGCGCAGCGCGGCGCGCTCGCCGTCGCCCACGCCATCGGCGGCCTGCGCCAGGGCGCCATCGAGCTCAGCCCGCGCCACGAGGCGATCCTCGACCTCGCCACCGAGCAGGCGCTCGCGCCCGCGCTGAGCCACGTCAACCGCGCCTACGTGCAGGTGATGCTCGAGCACGGTGTGCCGCTCGAGGCGATCGTCACCGAGCTGATCCTCTCGGGCGAGTTCGAGCGCACCTACCGGCTCGTCCGGCTCGAGGGCGCCGCGGTCCAGATGGAGCACCACTCGCCCACCAGCCAGTACGGCCAGCTGTCGCGCGCGGGCCGCTTCGACGGCTTCGACGTGGCGGCCACGATGCGCACGATCGTGGACGGCATCGCCGACGGGCGCTTCGCCGACGAATGGGAGGCCGAGCGCGACGCGGGCTACCCGCGGTTGCACGAGTTGAAGGCAGCTGCATGCTCACCAGAGATCATCGGGTTCGAGCGCGACCTGCGCGCCAAGCTGGGCGAGCTCGTTCCGCGAACGTGAGGTCGCGTCACCTCCTCGGGCTCGGCGGCGGGTAGTCCGGGGGACGCTCGGCTGCGGGGATGTCGGGGTAGAGCGCGACCGCGCCCGCCCGGTCGAACATCTTGGGCGCCGCCCTCGGGAACTGGCCGAGCAGGTAGCGCTTCCCGCCGTCGACGTACTGGTACAAGCCTTTGCCCGGCTTGCGGATCTCGTCGGGGCCCTCGGCCTGCGGGTCCCACCACAGCAACGTGAAGTCGTCGACGCCGTTGTAATCGACCTTCGGCCAGATGCCGTGGCGACCCCACGACACGGACACCTGGGTGATCGCGTGCTGCGTGGGACGCCCCGCGAAGAGGCCGTCACGGAACGTCTGGAGCGCGGCATAGAACACCGCGGGCTGGAACCACAACACTAAGTACGTGTCCTTCGCGGCCGGCGGCTTGCCGTGGTACCACTCGTGCAGCTTCCAGATCTGGCCGCCGTTCTCGTCGCGGACCCGCGCCGCGCCCGCGGTGATGCCGAAGGCGTGCGCCCACTGGCGCTGGTCGTAGGTGCGCCCGAAGGCGGCGACGTCGGTGAGGATCGAGCCGTTGATCACCCATTCGGGGAAGTACTCCTGGCGGGTCGCCTCCTCGGTGAACGTGCGGGGGGCGATGGGATCGCCCGTGAAGAACACCGTCGTCACGCCGGCCGCCTTGAGCCGGCCGATCATCGCCGCCCCCTGCTCCTGCAGCCGGGCCGGGTCGATCGTGTACGGGATCTGCTCGGCCAGCTGCACGCCCTTGGCGGCCAGCGTGTCCTTGAACAGACCGGCCAGCCTGGCGGACTCCGCACCGGACTCGGCGTAGACCGCGCCGAACTTTCGGTCGCGCGCCTGGAACGCACGGTCACCGGCAAACACCGCCTTGCGCCCCGCCAGCTGCTTCTCGACGAACTCGGAGAGGATGAGCGCGACCTGCTCGCCGCTCGGGATCACGCTGATCGCGTATGGATCGCGCTGCTCCCACCAGTCGTTGAACGCGCCCCCCGTGCAGCTCAGGCAGATGACCTTGTTGGCGGCCAGCTCGTCGGCCCACGCCGAGGTGCCGGCGGGCCCGCCCCACACGATGAACGGCCTCTTCGCGATCGCTCGCTGGGCGTCGGCCCGCGCCGCCACCTCGTCGACGATGGTGCCCGTGCCCTGGACGAACTCGATCTGGACCTTGCGCCCGTAGGTCTGATAGAGGCTGCCGAAGATCGCGTCGTAGCCGAGGTAGGTCTCCTTGACCTGCTCGGTCGTGTCGTTGTTCTTGATGGCGGCGGTGATGAAGTCGATGATCGGGTCGTGTTCCTCGCCGAGGTACACGACCACCTTGATCGTGTCCTTGGTGACTCCCTGCGCGGTGGCACCGCCGTTGTCCTTCACGTTGGCGTAGCACTCGGGCCGGAAGAAGTACGGCATCGCGATGCGACCGGTCGATTTGTCGCACCACTTCGAGAACTCGACGTCGAGCCCCTTCTTCTTGGCCTGCGAGAAGCTGATGGCACCGGTCGGTGCGTTCCCTTCGCCGCCTGCGACCGTCTGCTTCTTGTTGTCGCCGCCACTCGTGAGCAGCACGACCGCCCCCACCACGGCCGCGATCACGACGATGGCGACGAGGGGCCCGTAGCGCCGGAGCTGGCGGCTCCTTCCTCCGTCGGGCCGATCAGTGCTGGGCTCCATCGCAGTTCCTTTCTCTGTTGATCACGTCACGTGCGCAGTCCCGATCGGGCGATGACCTGCTCGGCCCGGCCGAGGTACGAGGCGATGACACCGGGGTCGTGCAGCACGTCGTCCGGTGCGCCCGCGGCGATGACCCCACCCTGGTCCATCGCCACGATCCGCTCGGAGACGAACGACACAAGGGCCATGTCGTGCTCGATCACGAGCAGGCTCGCGCCCAGGCTCTCGCGCACGCGCAGCAGCAACGGCCCGAGCGCCTCGGTCTCGCGCTGCGCGATGCCGCTCGACGGCTCGTCGAGCAGGACCACGACCGGGCGCTGCGCGAGGATGCGGGCCAGGTCCACGATGCGACGCGTCCCCGTCGACAGCTCGTGGACGAACTTGGTGCGGAACGCCTCCAGCCCCAGCAGGTCGATGAGCTCGTCGACCCTCGCGCGCACCTTCTCCTCCGCATCGAACACACCCGGCAGGTGGAGGGCGGCGGACACGGGGTTGCGCACCTCGATCCAGCGCTCGAGCGAGACGGCGATCGCCTCTTCCACGGTGAGGGCGGGGAAGAGCCGCGCGTCCTGGAACGAGCGCCCGAGGCCGCGGCGGGCACGGGCGTCGGGGGTGAGCGAGCTCACGTCGACGCCACCGAGTTCCACCGCGCCGGAGTCGCACGAGGTGAAGCCGCAGAGCACGTCGAAGAGAGTCGTCTTCCCCGCGCCGTTGGGCCCGATCACGCCGACCACCTCGCCCGGCGCGATCGCGAGCGACACGCCGTTGACGGCGCGGATGCCGCCGAAGCTGCGGGTGACATCGACCGCCACCAGCGCGGCCGTCGTGTCGAGCTTGGCGCCCTCCGTCGTCGTCCGAACCGCGCGAACCGGGGCCGCCGCTGTGCTCATTGGCCGCCCTCCCGGGGCGGCTGTGCTCATTGGCCGCCCTCCCGGGGCGGCTGTGCTCATTGGCCGCCCTCCCGGGGCGGCTGTGCTCGCGCCTTCCAGGAAGACCGAGCGGAGGACGTCGGGCCGGTCGAGCAGCTCCTCGGTCGGCCCGTGGAAGCGGATCTCACCCTTCTCCATGAAGTAGGCGGTCTCCGCGAGCGTGAGCGCCAGGTTCACCGACTGCTCGACGAGGATGACCGTGGTGCCCTGGTCGCGCATGGCGCGGACGATCGGCAGCAGCTGCTCGACGACCACCGGGGCCAGCCCGAGCGACAGCTCGTCGATCATCAGCAGGCGGGGGCGGGACAGGAACGCCATGCCGAGCGCGAGCATCTGCTGCTGGCCGCCCGAGAGATCGGCTGCGGAATCGGTGAGGCGCTGACCCAGCACCGGGAACAAGGCCAGCACCCGTTCGACGCCCTCGCCTACCGCGTCACGATCATGTCGGTGCAACCAACCGGCGACGCGCAGGTTCTCGGCGACGCTCAGCGAGGGGAAGACACCGCCGCCTCCGGGCACCTGCACCACACCGCGCCCGGCGATCTCATTGGCCGGCGCGTGGGTCATCTCGCGCCCGTCGAAGATGACCGCGCCGTGATCGGCCTCGACCACTCCGGAGATGGCCTTCAGCAACGTCGACTTGCCCGCCCCGTTCGTGCCGAGGAGCGCGACGATCTCGCCCTCGTCCACCTCGAAGTCCACACCGAAGAGCACCTGCACCCCGTCGTAGGCGACGTCGAGGCCGCGCACGAGCAGGAGCTTCGCCCGCCCGCGCCGCCGTTCATAGGCCACCTCCGAGCGTGCCGCGGCGGTCGCCCAGACCTGCTTGATGTCCCGCCCGATCACGTTGCCCGCGCTCGAGATGATGAGCGCACCGATGAGGAAGACCGGCGTCATCAGCAGCATGCCCTGGCGCACGCCCCACTTGTCGCCGATGGCGCCGATGATCGGCAGGATGGCCAGGCCGGGGATCACCCACAACGACGCCACGGAGAACCCGACCGACCGGGCGCGCGGGGGGATGGCGAGCGAGAGGGCAGCCAGGATCCCCGGGCCGAGCACCGCCAGGCTGGCGGTGATGACGGCGTTGGCGATCACCGCGACGACGATGTTGGGCGCGAGGGCGAAGAGCACCGCGAAGGCGGAGGTCACCGCACCCACCACCGCGAGGAAACGCAGCACCAGTCCGGGATCGCGGGCCATCAGACGGGTGCCCACCCTGGCCCCGATGACGAGGCCGACGAGCTGCACGGGCTCGACGCCGGCGGCGATGAAGCCCCGGTGCACCTCGTCGAGCTTGAACACCTCGTCGTAGAGGACCGACGCGAGGGAGACGAAACCGATGAGCGACGCGGCGAGAAACGGCAGCGAGTACCAGATGCGCCGGAGGCTCTCGATCTTCCAGACGATGCGCCAGGCCTCCGCGAACGAAGGCGGCTCCTCCTCGGTCATGATGGCCTCGGCCGAGGCCCCCATGGCCCGGCGCTCCTGGGCCCCACGCACCGGCTCGCGCAGGCGGAACGCGAGGACGACGAAGACGAACGTCGGCACCGCGAACACGAAGAACGGCGTCCGCCACCCGAAGAAGTGCGCGAGGACGCCCGCCGTCAACGGCCCGATGAAGCTGCCCACCGCGTTGGCGGCGCGGTGCAACGAGTAGACGCGCGTCCTGACATCGACCGCGTAGTAGTCGGCGATGAGCGAGTTGTGGGTGGGGTCGACGACGGCCTTGCCGATGCCCGAGCCGGAACGCACGAGCGCGAGCATCACCACCGTCGTCGCCATGCCCGTCAAGAGGGAGAACAGCCCCCACGCGGTCGCGCCGACGATCGCGATGCGCACCCGGTTGCTGCGATCCGCGTACCAGGCGATCGGCACCTGGAGCGCGAGTGCGCCCAGGCTCACCACCGCGATGAGCGTGAGGGCGCCCTGCAGACCGAGGTGGAACGCGTCGCGGATCTCGGGCAGCAGGATGCCGAAAGCCGTGCGGTCGAGCTCGTCCACCGCGTTGAGCCCGAACAGCACGACGATGGCGTAGACGGGGCCGTTGCCGGTGAGCGTCCGCAACCACCCACCCGGGTGGCGCACCGCAGTCAGGAAGGGCGCCGTCACGGCGCGGTCCCGGCGGGCACAGGCGCCCGTGGCCGCGGCTCCACGGGCTCGGGCGGCGGCGCGGTGTCGGCCAGCAGGCTGGGGACGATGATGTGGCGTCGTCGGGCGACCGACCGCAGCCAGAGGTCGCGCAACTCGTACAACAGCCCGCCGAGCCCGCTCGGGAGCACCAGCAGCACGAGCACGACGCCGCCACCCGACACCAGCAGCTGCCAGGTCGTGGGGAGGAACCACTGCGACGACCGGAGGAACGCGGCGCCCAGCAGCGCGCCGGGCACCGAGGCGATCCCGCCGATCACCACCATGGTGAACACCGAGAAGTTCTCACCTGCGAAGTACGGCCCCTCGCCGAACGCCTGCTGGTGGAGCACGAAGATGCAGCCCGCGTAGCTCGCGATCGCGCCCGAGATGGCGAAGGCGGTGAGCTTGGCGCGCACGGCGTTGACGCCCACGGCCATCGTGGTGCGCTCGTTCTCGCGCAGGGCGATGAGCACCCGACCCGTGCGGCTGTGCCGTACGCCGCGTAAGGCGGCGATCGCGAGCAGGAGCCCGACCAGGGCCACGTAGTAGATGCCCGTGGGCGAGTCGATGTGGATGCGTCCGAGCAGGGGCCGTCGCTCGACGCGGTTCGTCGGGATCCAAGCGAAGAAGCGGCGATTGAGGAGGTACGACGTGGTGGCCAGGGAGAAGGCGAAAGTGGTCACGGCGAGGTAGAGGCCGCGCACGCGCAGCGCGGGCAGCCCGACCACCACCGCGGCGGCGGCGCCCGCGGCGGCGGCCGCGACGAGCGCGATCGTCAGATCGAGGTGCCAGTCGCCGACCAGCTTCGCCCCGACGACGGCGCCGATGGCGAAGAACGCGACCTGGCCGATCGACACCTGGCCCGCCCAGCCCGTGAGCACGACGAGAGACAGACCCAGGATCCCGTAGATGAGGACCGCGGACGCCTTCAGCGACTTGTCCGGCGGCAAGAGGTGGGGCAACCCGACCGCCGCGCTGAGGATCGTCAGCCCGACGAGCAGGCGGACCACGCGCACCTCCCGCACACCCGACAGCTCGCGCGGGATCGGCCGGACCTCCTCTGCCGCCTGCCAGGTCGACGTCTCGGAGTCCTCCGCGCGTGACGAGCTCCGCCGTCGCGCGAGCAGGGCGACGACGATCACCACTGCGAGGATGGGGTCGATGAGGAGTGGGCTCGACGCGTTCCACGCCACGCCGGTCTCGAGCACACCGAGCGCGACGGCGCTGCTGCCGATCGCGCCCAGGTTGGTCAGGCGCCCGAGCATGAGCGCGGCCAGCGAGCGCAGCAGGATGCCCAGGCTGAGGGCGCTGGTCACCGGGAGCCCGAGGATGCCGGCGCGCAGGAACAGGGCGATGAAGGCCAGCAGTCCGGCGAGCGACCAGACGACCGTCTGCAGGCGCTTCACGGGCACCCCGAGCAGGCTGGCGCGGTCGACGTTGTCGGCGCCGGCGCGAATGGCGATCCCGACCGCGGAGTAGCGGAGGAACAGCGCCAGCGCGACCATCGCCAGCGGCACCACGACCACGGCCAGGAGGTCGTTGCCGTTGAAGATGATGGGCGAGACCTCGAAGCGCAGGTCGAACGGCGGCGCGATGCGCGGCGCGAGCAGGCGTTCGCCGCCCCACGCCCGCGGCAGCAGGATCGCGGTGAGCGCGAGCAGCTGGGTCAACCCGATCGTGACGACGGTGAGGATCAAGCGCGGCGCCCGGAAGAAGCGACGGATGACCGCGAGCTCGACGAGCGCGCCGAGCACGACCGAGGCGGCCAGCCCGGCGGCAAGGGCGAGGAAGTAGTTGACGCCCGATGCGGTGATCAACATGTAGACGATCACGGCCGGCGGCCCGCCGAGGTCGGCCTGCGCGAAGTTCAGGATGCGGTTCGACCGGTAGATCAGCGCCATGCCGAGCGCGACCAGAGCGGTCAGGCCTCCGATGATCACCCCCCGCAGGAAGACGCCCGCCGGCATGGGGAACAGCACCAGCTGCACGACGAGGACACCGGCGGCGGGCCCAACCGTCGGTGCCAGCCGCCGGGCCCGCGCCACCGCGTCGATCTCGACACGACGGTGACGCGCCGGCGGGGCTTGCATCATCCGCCCCGTGCCGGTCCCGCTGACACCCAACCCACCTCCCGCTCGTGGTGGGGGAATCTGTAGCAGACGGCCCGGAGTCGTGCTCCGCCTCTCACGGTCCTCTTAGAGGCCGATCCCCGGCCAACTCGTCGCGCTCGACCACCGTCACGGTGGTTCAGCGCGACAAGAAGCGACCGGGGCGACTACGCGGACGCGCGCGCGATCCCGGCCTTGGAGAGCACGGACGGGGGGACACCGGCCTCACGCCAGGTCGCGTACGCGATGCCCTTGCGCTCGCTGTAGCCACGGGCCGCCTTGACGAACTCGCGCTCCGCGGCGGCGAGGTCGACCTTGCCGTTGCGCCGTGCGAGTGCCGCGCGCAGATCCGACCGCTTCTGCAGGAGCAACAGCCGGTCGAGCCCCCGCGCTTGTCGCAACCGGGTCTCCGCCTGCTTGAGCTGCGTCTGCATGGACTGGGTCGTCCGTTGACGCCCGGGCCGCGGCCGCTCCGCTTCGAGCGCCTCCAGATAGCGGCTCACCGCTCGACTGTCGTCTCGACCTCGGGCCAGGGCCTGCTTGTGGGCGCGGGTCATGCCGGTGCGCTTGCGTGCCGGTTGCTTCTTCTTCGTGACCCTGGTCTTGGTGGCCTTCTTCGTGCTCGTCTTCTTCGGAGGCATCGGAGCACTATCGCGACTCGTGGCTGAATTCGCCAGTCGCGCTGTCCACGTCCTCGAGCGCGTACTCGCACACGCGATCGCGGCCCGTGCGCTTGGCAGCATAGAGGGCGGCGTCGGCATGGCCGAGCGTGGCCGCCGCGGACTGCTCCGCTCGATGCACCGAGACGCCCATGCTGATGGTCACCCCGGGCTGGCGTGCCCGCCAGCCCTCGACCAGTCGCTCGGCCGTCTCGAGGGCCCGATCGGGGATCTGGCGCAGCAGGACGAGGAACTCCTCGCCGCCGTAGCGCGCCGCGCTGTCCTCGTAGCGGAGGTGCTCGCGCAGGTAGTCGCCCATCGTCACGAGCACCGCGTCGCCCGCGGCATGCCCGTCACGATCGTTGACCGCCTTGAAGTGGTCGAGGTCGAGCAGTCCCACTGCGTCACCCGGCAACAGGCTCTCCAGCATCGCCGCAGCATGACGACGGTTGCCGATACCGGTCAGCTCGTCGCGCAAGGTGGCCGCGGCCAGGGCCTGGCTGGTGCGGCGCTCGTGCTCATGGGTCTGCGCGTTCGCCAGCGCCCGTCCGGCTTGGGCAGCCAGCAGCTCCACGCTCTCCACGGTGTCGCCCCCCAGCGCCATGGGCTGGAACGCGGCGGCGATGAGCACCGCGGGGATCGTGTCGTCCATGCGCACGGGCGTGAGCACGGCAGCGCGTACACCGGCCTCGACGATGGCGGGGATGGCGAGCGTGTGGGCGGGATAGTCCTCGACGATGATCGTGCGCCCGTCGGCGCGACAGCGCGGGGCGAGGCCCTCGGTGGTGGGCAGGGCGCGGAGCGCGAGCGTGTCGGGCAGGCCGCGCAGGTGCCCGACGCGATAGGTGGCCGCCTCGTCGTCGAAGAAGCAGAACGCGGCGGCGTCGAGGCCCAGGTCGAGCACCGAGTCCACCACCGCCCCCAGCACCTGCTCGCGCTGGAGGCTGGCTATTGCGCCACCGGCGCGGGCCACCGTGGCCAGCAGGTCGGCCCGGTGCTGCGACTCGGCCTGGGCGAGCTCGAGGGCCCGGTTGGCGAGGTCCAGCGCGGTCAACGTCTGGCGCAGGCGCCGGGCCATCCACGCCACCGCCTCACCGACGAAGACGCACACGGGCAGGGCGAAGACCGCGGAGCTGAGCGCCTCTGCGCTGGGATCGGCGACGACAAGCGGCATCAGATAGGCGGCGCCGGCCAGCGGCAGGAACTTCAGCGACGTGCGCGGCGGATGGGACGCACCCAGCCAGGCGAAGGTGACGAAGAAGAACACCGGGTAGCGGTAGCCCTCGTTTCCCGCGCAGAAGTTGTGCAGGGCGATGAGGCTGAACGCGACGGGCACGAGCCACAGGGTGGCGGCCTGCGACCAACGGTCCCAGGGCATCTCCCAGATGAGGGCTCCCGTCGCCACCGCGATCAGGGCCAGTGCGACCAACGCGGGGCGGTTCGCCGACGGTGGCGCAGGCATGATGGGCGCGGTCATCCCCACCAGCGCGCCGCACGAGACGAAGAGCGCTCCCGCCAGGCGTCCCGCGATCCGCGGGCTGATCGATCCGTCCATCAGAGGTGTTGTCGGCTCGACCGGCGATGATCTTCACCCCGTGCCTGTCGCCTCGGGCAGCGCCGGCCCGACGCCCGGGAGCAGGTCCCTCGGGACCTCGCTTGGCCGAAAGGCGACAACGGCACAACGGCAATGACCCGAACGAGACACCCGCGCGTTCAGCCTCACCGCCCGGTTGACGTCGTTCTGGTCGATGCCCCTCACACCGGCGACGAACAGGCCCAGAAGCGGTGAATCGACATATGACGCGACATCGACGCGCCCGGCTCTGCGCAGTTGAGCCCCGAGCCTGCGCTGCAGGTTCGTCAGGTTCGCCTCTTCGCTCGGCGACAGCGGCGTGGTGCGTGCGAGCACGCTCGCGCCGGGCCGCGCGGTGATGAAGCTCACGAAGCGTCCGGATTGGGTGACATACCAAACCTGCGAGACCCCGCGAGTCGTCGAGACGCGGTGCGTTCCGAAGATGTGACCGGCCGGCTCGTCCACCCGTACCGGCACCCCTCGGCGGTCGAGCTCGTTGACGAGGGCGTACTCGACCCCGCTCGTGCTCTCCGGATCTCGCAGGAGAACGGGGCGCCCGGGAAGACCGGCCCGTTCCAGCTGATGAACCAGACTCTGAACGTCGCGCTCGAACGGGCCGAACGCCCGCTTCTCGCCGACGACCTCCACGGTGAGCGTCAGCGATCGCACGATCAGCAGAGCCAAGAGCGCAAACCCGCAGACCCTCGTCACCACGAGGTATCGGGAGAGGCCGAGCCATCGGGCGAGCGCCCAACCCGTCGCCGCGAAGGTGAACGGCGGAAGGATCCGTCGCCACAGGAAGAGCCACGGCTTGAGCTCCGGGGCCTGTGCGATCGCAATCACTCCGGTGATCAGCAGGAGCCCGATCAGGACGATCACTCGTCGATCGGCACGAGAACGGCTTCGGTGAGTCGCCACGAGCCCGAGCGCGACAACCAGCGCGGGGACGAGCAGCCAGGTGAGCGGGGCCGGGTACACCGCCGAGTTGAACGGGTTGGCGTGCTCGTGGCCACCGAGCCAGGGCGGCGGTATGCGGAACTCCGCAGCCAGGAGCCCGGCACCCACGCGCAGACCCGCCGTCGGTTCACTCGCACTGAAGAAGTAGCGGGCCATACGGGTGAGGTTCCCGGGTGACCCGGTGAACTGCTCGATCGCCGTCGGAACCCACAGCACGGTTGCGAATGCGACGCTGTGTTTGACGGCCCGGCTCCACTCCTGCCGGACTCGCCGACCGCCTCGAGTCGTTCTCACGCGCACCAGTGCTGCCCACACCGCGGAGACGACGACGAGCGGAAAGTACCCGAAGTGGGTTTGCACGAGGAACGTCCCGACGATGGTTGCCGGGACGAGCGCACGAACCTCCCCGTCCGCGACGGACCAGATCTCTAGCAGGTAGAGGGTGAAGAAAGGAAAGGCGACGTCGGGGTTCCAGGCACTCAGGAACACCCCGTGCTTCGCGTAGCTGAGGCTCATGGCCGTGAGCACCACCAGGGCGAGAGGGAGTCCTCCACGCCGCAGGGCGAGGCGAGCGCTGGCGACGATGGCGACGCCTTGCAGGATGGCCCCACCGACGAGCGTGGCCCACGGAGCCTGCCCGGCCAATCCGGAGGGGATGGCGAGGAGCCAGAGCAGGAGCGGGCCCGGGTGGTTCCATCCCCGGCTGTACGCCCCGACGAGAGGAATGTGCGACGACCACACGTCTCGCACCCGCAAGTCGATCGGGGCGATGTCCGACACCGGCGTGTAAGAGCGTCCCGTCCTCGTCACCAGCACAACGAGCACCGGAAGAACGGCAATGATCGTCAGCCCGAGTGCGGCCCATCCCCGCCAGTTACGGCGAGAGCGCGCGCTCTCCGGTCCGGCCGGAGGCACCGCCTAGCGGATGCGCGGTCGGGCCCGGTCGCCGGCCGCGAAGGCCTGCTGCCCCGCGTACAGCGAGGCAGGGTCGCTGCCGAGCCTGATGATCACCTTGCCCATGTCGAGCGCCTGGGCCCTCGAGAGCTCCCGGGCCGCCCACAGCGAGCGGACCGTGCCCTGCACCGCCACCGGTGGGGCCGAGGCGATCGTCTGGCCCAACCACGCCGCAGCCTCGTGGAGCTCGGCGAGCGGCACGACCTCGGTGACGAAGCCGATCTGGTGCGCGCGTTGCGCGGACATGCGCTCGTTCGCGCCCAGTAGCGCGATCCGCATGATCTCGTGGAACGGCATCTTCTGCAGCATGTGCATCGACTCGAAGCACGCCGTCATCCCGAACGTCGTGTGCGGGTCGAAGAAGGTCGCATGCTCGGCGGCGACCACGATGTCGACCTCGCCGAGGATGTAGAACGCGCCTCCGCACGCCATCCCGTTGATCGCGGCGACCACGGGCTTCCACAGGTCGTTGGTCTTCGGCCCGATGTTCTCGCCCGGGTCGTCGAAGTGCCAAGGGGTCGACGACGCACCTCCGACACCGGTCGCGCCGGCGGCGGCCGCCCGAACGTCGTCGAGGGTCTCCCAATGGCCCATCGTCTCTGATCGGTCGATGCCCGAGCAGAACGCGCGATCTCCGGCACCGGTGAGCACCACGCAACGCACGTCGTCGTTCCGGCGCAAGCCCCGCCAGAGGGTCTTGAGCTCCTGTTGCATCTGCACGTTGAACGCGTTGTGCACCTCGGGTCGGTTGAGCGTGACCCAGGCCACGCCGTCGGTCTCGTCGTAGAGCAGCGTCTCGAGCTCGGGCATGCGCCGGATCCTACCGACCCGGCCTGCAGCGCCTACATGGCTCCGCAGGTGACCCGCGGCGAACGCTCCGGACGGAACGCGGGGCACGAACCGTACGATGCGTGCGTGGACGTCACCCGCTACGCGCCCTCCGGCATGGTGTGCACCGTCGACCATCTCGCCAGCGGCGCCGGCGTGGCGATGCTGCGCGCCGGCGGCAGCGCGGCCGACGCGGCCGTCGCGGCCAGCGCCGTGCTGGCGGTGACGACGCAGCACATGTGCGGCATGGGCGGCGACCTCTTCGCGATCGTGCACCACGAACGCGGCGCGCCCGCGGTCCTCAACGCCTCCGGGCGCGCCGGCTCGGGGGCCGACCCGCAACGCATGCGAGCCGAGGGCCTCACGGCCATGCCGATGACCGGCGACATCCGCAGCGTGCCGGTCCCCGGCTGTGTCGACGGCTGGCTCGCCCTGCACGAGCGGTTCGGGCGGCTCCCGTTGGCCGACGTGCTCCACCCCGCGCAGCGCTACGCGTCCGAGGGCTTCGCCGCCGCGCCCATCCACGCCTGGGCGACGACCGCGGTGCTCGAGCTGCCCGGCGCCGACGACTACCGCAAGCCGGGTCCGGTTCGGGCCGGAACGGTCATCCGCCGGCCCGGGGTGGCGCGGGCGCTGGCGGCCGTGGTGACCGGCGGGCGCGACGGCTTCTACGGCGGCGAGTTCGGCGCGGGCCTCCTCGCGCTCGGTGGAGGCGAGTACGTCCCCGACGACCTGGCGGCGACGAGCGCCGAATGGGTCGAGCCGCTGGGCATCGACGCGTGGGGCCACCGGGTGTGGACCGCCCCCCCGAACTCGCAGGGTTACCTCACGCTCGCGGCCGCGGGCATCCTGCAGGGACTCGACCTGCCGACCGATCCTGCGGACCCGGCGTGGGCCCACCTGCTGGTGGAGGCCGCCCGACAGGCGGGCCACGACCGCCTGCGCGTGCTCTTCGACGGAGCGGACGGCCGGGCTCTCCTCGCGCCGGAGCGTCTGGCCGCGCGCCGCGCCTCGATCGATCCCGATCGGGCGGCGGTCATGACCGACCCTCCCGAGCGGGCAGGGGGGACGATCTTCCTCGCCGCCGTCGACCGCGAACGCATGGGGGTGTCGCTCATCCAGTCGAACGCGTCGGGATGGGGCGCGCACATCGTCGAGCCCGCGACCCGCATCTTCCTCCAGGACCGGGGCATCGGGTTCACGCTCGAGCCCGGTCATCCCGCGGAGTACGGCCCCCGCCGGCGCCCGCCCCACACGCTCTCGCCAGCGCTCGTCACCACCGCGGACGGCAAGCTCCGAATGGTGCTCGGGACGATGGGCGGCGACAGCCAACCTCAGATCCTGCTGCAGCTGCTGGCGCGCATGCTCCATGGGGGTGAGACCCCGGGGGCCGCGATCGCCGCGCCCCGGTGGGTGCTCGGGAACGTCGGCGGCGGAGACTTCGGCACGTGGCGCTCCGGCGGCGCGGTGGAGGTCCAGCTCGAAGCGGGCACGCCGCCGGCATGGCGCACGGGCCTGGAGCGACGGGGCCACCCGACGGGATCGCCGTTCCACGTCGGCCACGCCCACGCGATCGCGGTCGATGCGGACCACCTCGCCGGCGCGTCCGACCCGCGAGCGCTGGCGGAGGCGGCCGCCGGGCTCTGATGTCCGCCCCCGGCTGATGACGGGTCGACGGGGATCGGCCCACAGTGCACTCTCAGGGTCTTCCCAGGTCGCCCGGGTGTACTGCTGACGTGTCGAACGTGGCCGTGCAGTCGGTGACGGCGCCGTCGGTGAGCGCGTCGCCGGTGACCGCGTGAGCTTCAACGCCCCGGGCCGGCTCTGGCTGCTGGTGGGGGTGGTGGCACTGATGAGCGCGTACCTCCTCATGCAGCGCCGGCGGCGGCACTACGCGGTGCGCTTCACCAACGTCGCCGTCCTCGCGGCCGTCGCCCCTCGACACCCCGGTTGGCGCCGGCACCTGCCTGCGACGGCGATGATCCTCGCCGTCGCGACCATGGTTTTCGGGTTCGCGCAACCCACGCGGCGGACGAATGTCACGCGCGACAGCGCCACCGTCATGCTGGCGATCGACGTCTCCGACTCGATGAGGGCCACCGACGTCAAGCCCGACCGCATCACGGTCGCGCGGAACGCGGCCAAGGAGTTCGTCCAGAAGCTTCCCCGCCAGTTCAAGCTCGGCCTCATCTCGTTCGCGGCGGCCGCCGAGGTGCTCGTGACACCTACCACCGACCGTGCCCCGGCGCTGCGGCAGCTCGACGACCTGAAGCTCGCGCCCAACACCGCTATCGGCGAGGCCATCTTCGCCGCGCTGGAGTCGATCAACGCGACGCATCCGCCGCCGGCGAGAGGGAAGCAACCCGCAGCCCTCATCGTGGTCATGTCCGACGGCAACACCACCATCGGCCGGTCCACCGAGGCCGCGGCCGCGGCTGCCGCTCGCGCGCGCATTCCCGTGTCGACGATCGCGTACGGCACCGACGCCGGCACCGTGATTGCTGATGGGCGGGTCCTCCGGGTGCCCGTGGATCGGCAAGCGCTGCGTGCCGCGGCCGAGACCACCGGCGGCAAGTACTTCGAGGCGGCCACGAGCTCACAGCTGAAGCAGGTGTACGACAACATCGGCACCCAGGTCGACCTGGTCCGCGAGCAGCGCGAGCTGACGCCGTGGTTCGCCGCAGTGGCACTTGCGTTCGCGTTCGTGGCCGCCGCGTTCGCGCTCGTCTGGGCGCCGCGCCTGCCCTAGGTCCCGCGACGCGGGCCCTCGGTATGCTCGCCCGGTGTCGACGCGCGACCGGCACCGGGTGACCCGCGGTACCCGGGTCGGATCGTGAAGCGCTTCTCACCCGAGCTGCGCGCCGGTGCTGTCGCGGTCGCGCCGATGTTGGTCGGCGTGATCCCGTTCGGCCTGATCGCCGGGGCCACGCCGGTCACCGACCGCTTCGGCGGGGCGGCCGCGGTCGGGTTCTCGACCATCGTGTTCGCCGGCGCGTCGCAGCTCGCGGCCCTCGACGCCCTCGCCCACGGCGGCTCCGTGGTGGTCGCGGTGCTCGCCGCCTGCACGATCAACCTGCGGATGTTGCTGTACTCGGCGTCGATCTCGCCGTACCTCACCGACGAACCGCTCCCCCGCCGGCTCGCGGTCGCCTACCTGCTGACCGACCAGGCCTACGCGGTCTCCATCACCCAGTGGTCCGCGGACGCCGACTCCCGACCGAGGCTCCCGTACTTCCTCGGCGCGGGCCTGCTCCTCTGGATCTCGTGGCAGGTGAGCACCATCGTCGGCGTGCTCGTGGGCTCCGCGGTTCCCGCGGACGTGCCGCTCGACTTCGCGGTGCCGCTCGTGTTCCTCGTCCTGCTCGTTCCCACGCTCACGTCTCGACCCGCGCTGATCGCCGGCGCGGTGGGGGGCGGCGCCGCGGTCGCTGCAGCCGAGGCCGGCGCGGGGCCGTTGTACGTCATCGTCGGCGCGCTGTCGGGCATCGCCGCCGGTGCCGTGGCGGACGTGCTCGAGGACCGGGGGCGACGCTGAGCCGTGTCTGGGCGGTGATCGTCCTCGCCGGCACGGGGACGTTCGCGATGCGAGCGTCGTTCCTCGTCGCCGCCAATCGAGTGGCGAACGTCCCCCCCGGGATCCAACGGGTCCTGCGTCAGATCCCGCCCGCGGCGCTCGCAGCACTCGTCGTCCCCGCGCTGGTCCGACCCCATGGCTCGTTCGACCTGGCGCAGGGCCGGCTGGTCGCAGGCGTGCTCGCCGCGCTGGTGGCGTGGCGCACACGCAGTGTCGCGCTGACCCTGGTGGTCGGCCTCGGCGCGCTGATCGTCATCCAGGCGCTCTGAGTCGCGCCCATCGTCGGGCGCGACTCGGAGCGGTCGGCGATCAGCCCCAGCGCTGCGGGTCGTCGGGGTTGATGCCGAGCGAGAGCTTGCCCACCAGCTCGTGGGCGAGCATCTCGTTGGCCGGGTGGATGCGCCCGAGCCGGCTGTCTCGGAACAGCTGCTCGATCCGCGTGCGCTTGAAGATCCCCGCGCCGCCTGACAGGTCGAGGGCGCGGTCGACGACCTCGAAGGCGCGGTGCACGACGGTGTACTTGGTGGCGATGATCTTCACCGGCCAGTCCATCCCGTAGTCGACCCCCGCCGCCCAGTCCGCGGCCGTGCGCTCGAGGTACGCGTCGATCAGCTCGAGGTTCATCCGCATCTCGGCCACGTAGTGCTGGACCTCGGGATGATGCGCCATCGAGCGGGTGAGGGCGATCGACGTGCGGTCGGGCATCTTGTCCACGGTCAGGTCGTACGCCCGTCGGGCGATGCCCGCGTAGACGGCGCCGAAGCCGAGGAGCGCCCACGCGAACAGGCTGAGCTGGAACGGTCCCGCACCGGCGAACCCGGCCGGGCACACGAGCGGCGTGTGCTCGTCGGCGATGAACGTGTGGTCGAGGATCGTGTCGTGGCTCTCGGTGGCCCGCATCCCCAACACGTCCCAGGTCTTCTCGATGCGGTAGCCCGGTGTGTCACGCGGGAGGAACGCGTGGACGACCTTCGGCTGCGTCGGGTCGCTCGTGTCCATGGCGTGCACACCGAGGTAGTCCCAGACCGGCGACAGGCTGCCGAAGATCTTGTGGCCGGTGATCTCCCAACCACCGTCGACCCGCTCGGCCTTGCTCGACGACAGGAAGACGGGGATGTCGTTGCCGCTCTCACCGTGGCCGGCGGCGAAGATCTTGCCCGCCGCCGCCTCACGCAGCATCCACTCGCAGCTCGTGTCGCCGAGGCGGTACAGGTCGGCGGCGATGCCGGTCCAGTAGATGTGCATGTTCACCGCGACCGCGGTGGCGGGCGCGACGGAGGCCAACCGGCGCTGCAGCTTCACCACGTCGTCGATGCCGAGCCCCAACCCACCGAGCTCGCGCGGGACCGCCACGGTGAGGTACCCGGACGCGCGCAGCTCCTCGAAGTCCTCCTGGAAGAAGCGGTTCTCGCGGTCGTACACCGGCGCGCGCTCGTCGAAGCGAGCGAGCATGTCGTCGGTGAGCACGCTGTCGATCGTTGGCGAAACTGCGGTTGCCGTCATGGCATGGCCTCCAAGGGCGGGGGTTTGTCTCATCGCACTGTAGGGATGAGCGCCGGGACCGTCTGCCGCAGATCCGTCAGTCGACCCCGGCCGGCCCGAGCGCGTCGAGGCGGCGGCCCACGGCTGCCAACCCGTGCCGCTCGGCCAGGATCCGCGCGCCGACGCCGCGCTCGCGCGCCGTGTCGATGTCGCCCCGTGCCCAACCGAGCGCGGCCAGGTCGACGAGCGAGTGTGCCTCCCAGATCACGGCCCCCAGGCGACGGTTGAAGTCGAGGGCCGTCATGAGCCGGTGCTCGGCCTCGTCGAGTCGTCCGTCGCGCCACGCCAGCAGCCCGAGGTAGCGGTCGACCGCACCGAGGTGCCCGACCAGGTGCCCGGTCATCGCCCCGCTCCCGGCCCACGGCTCGAGCAGGGTCTCGACCGCGCGGCCGGACTCCGCGTCCGCCAGGTGGAAGGCGGCTTCGGCCATGAAGCAGAGCGCGGCGGGGAAGAGGTTGTCGCGCGGGAGCGCGCGGAAGTCGTCGGCCGCCAGCTCGTGGAGCAGCCGCCCGGCGTCGTCGGCCATCCCCACCTCGACGAGGAGCATCACGAGGCCGGGGCGCCACATCGCCGTCGGCGGGTTCAGCTCGAGGATCATGCGGACGACCGGTAGGAGCTCGACCAACCGGTCCTGCTCCCGCCGGATCAGGAACAGCTGGACGCCGTGCACGCCGGACACGTCCTCGCCGAGCTGTCGCCCGAACTCGAGGTTGGCCCCGGCCTGTCGCTCGGCCTCCGCCAGGTCACCGTCGAGGAACGTCACGACCTGGATCTTGCAGAGGAGCACGAACCGCGAGAAGCGCGAGCCGAGCCGCTCGGTCGCCTCGCGGAGGCGCTCCAGCCATCGGAGCGCACCATCGCGGTCCGCGCGGCTCAGACAGGCGACGCTCGCGTACTCGGCGGCGGTGGCGATCAGGTCCGGGTCGTCGACCTGGTCGCGCAGCCGCCACACCTCCTCGGCCCGGTCGATCACGATGTCGAGGTCGGCAACCCGCATCGGCACGCGGATCTGGCCGGAGGCGGTGAGCGCGAAGGCGAGGACAGCCGGATCGCCGAGGTCGCGGGCGGCGGCGACCGCCTCCTCCGCGACGCGGACAGCTGATTCGGCACGGCCCGCGTAGTGGAGCGCACGACCGAGTGACGCGCGCACCATGATCGCTCGACGCGGCGGGAGGACATCTGCGTGGGCGTCGGCCTCGTGCAGCAGCTCCACCGCATCGTGGCCGAGCAGGCCCGGACGCCAACTCGCCTCTTCGAAGGCGATGGCGATTCGGGCGAGCGCATCCCAGTCGCGCTCCTCACGAGCCAGCTCGGCTGCCTTCCTGAAGGTGCCGAGGGCCGCCCCGTGGGCCGCGGCGAGGCGCTCGGCCTCACCCTGGGCGATCAGCAGCTCGAACCGGTCGCGCAGGGGCCGGTCACCGATCCGTTCGATCAGGTCGAGGGCGATGCGGTAGTCGTCGACCGCGCCATCGAACGCGAGGAGCTCGAGCGCCCGCCGCGCCGATCGCACCGCGTAATCGAGCGCCTTCTCCAGCGCAGGCCGCTCGTCGCCCGCGCTCGCGTAGTGACGGGCCAGCGCGGGGAGGTGCTCGTCGAGGCCGCCCACATAGCGCGTCTCGATCGACGCCGCGACCGCCGCGTGGAGATGGGCCTGCCGAGAGGCGGAGAGCTCTCCCACCAAGGCGTCGCGCACGAGCGCGTGGGTGAAGCGGAAGCGGTCCACGGAGATCTCGTGGACCAGCCCGGCCCCGACCGCCTCCTCGACACGCGTCAGGCTCTCGGTCTCGGCCAGACCGGCCGCGTCGGCCGCGACGCGCAGGCGGAACTCGAGCCCCACGAGCGACGCGACCTGGAGCAGCTCCTGCACCGGCTCGGGCAGCCGGCGCACGCGGCGCCGCACGGCCGCTCCGACATCCGCGGGCAGCTCCCCTGCCGACGCGCTGCTGAGCTCGCCACGCGCGAGGCCGGCGAGAACGGCGCCGACGAAGAGCGGGTTTCCGGCCGTCTCCTCGGCGATGCGCTCGGCCAGCCGACCCCAGCCGGCGTCACCCGGCTCCGCCGCATGCACGAGCGCGACGACATCCTCGTTGCTCAGCCCATGGAGACGGATCGCCTGGCTCCGGCGCGTCGGTTGCAACTCGTCGATCAGGTTCGTCAACGGGTCGCTGACATCGGGCCTGGTGTCGCGTGCGGTGCCGATCACCAGGAGGCGCGCGGGTTGCGCGGCGCGCAGCACATGGGCGAGCAAGGCGATGGTTGGGCGGTCGGCCCAGTGCGCGTCGTCGACGACGAACACGACCGGCCGCGTCGCCGCACTCGTGCTCAACCACGAGCGGACCGCCTCGAACAGGCGGTACTGCTCGGACTCGGTGGTCGGGGCGACAGCCGCGCTGATCCCGGGCAGACGCGCCCGGATCTCGGGCGCGAGGCGGGCCAGCGCTTCGGGATCGACGCCGAGGGCAGCCGCGAGCTGATCATCCTCGAGGTTGCCGACGTGCCACCGGAGCGCCTGGATGACGGGCTGGAACGGAGCGGACACGAGCTCGTCGCAGCGCCCGAACACCACGAGCGCGCCGGCCGCGTGGGCCTGCGCCGCCACTTCCGTCGCCAGTCGCGTCTTCCCGATGCCCGGTTCTCCCAGCACCCACAACGCGTGCGCCTGCTCGACCTCGGTGGAGAGCGCGATCGCGTTCTGCACCTCGTCGTCGCGCCCGATGAAGCGCATGCCTCCGGTGGTCGAGAGCTCGGGCGGGAGCGGGAAGCTCGACGCGCCGGCGTCGATCGCCCGCTCCCATCGAACCGAGCACGCGGGCAGGGGCTCGGGCAGGCCCTTGAGCTCGAGCATCCCGATCAGCTCGAACTCGTGCCCGCCGCGTCCGCGCGCCAGCATCCTCACCATCTCCGAGCACAGGATCTGACCCGGGTCGGCGGCGCCCTCGAGTCGAGCAGCCTCCACCACCGGCGTGCCGAAGATGTCGCCGCCCTGATGCACGACGTCGCCCGCGGCGATCCCGATGCGGACCGACATCGGTGCGGGGGCCCCCGGCGACCGCGAGTACCCGTCGAAACGCTGCTGGACGGAGACGGCGGCGTCGAGCGCCATCGTGGCGGAATGGAACGTGGCGAGGACGCCGTCGCCCGATCCCTTCACCACCGTGCCCTCGTGCTGAGCGATGCTCTCGCGCAACAGCCGGTCGTGGACCCGCTGGAGCTCGTCGGCCCGCTCCTCACCGAGGCGGCTGCGCGTGCCCGTCGAGTCGACCCAGTCGGTCACGACGATGGTGACGAGGTCGGTGTCGGCCATGGGCCCGGGTCAGCTGCGCAGGATCAGGCGAACTGCTCGGGCCGCAACTCGGAGACCTCGGTGACGACGTCGGCGGGGATCCCGGCCCGGCGCGCCGCCTCGACGATCGCCTCCGTGCTCGGCGCCTCGTAGAGGCAGTAGGTCTTCTTCTTGTCCGCGCTCAGGAACGAGAACAACCACGAGACACCGACGTCGTCGTTGATCGCCCTCACCTCGGCGGCGGAGTCGTTGGTCATGTCGAGCTGCTCGGCGAAGTTGCGCTCGATGACGAACAGCGGCATTGCTGCAGCCTACCCGGCCGCCCGGCGCGTGATCGCGTCGAGGTCACGGATGAGCACCCGCTGCCGGCCGGTGTCCAACCAGCCCAACCGGCGCAGCTCGCCGAGGGCGCGGACCACGCCGTCGCGCGAGATGCCCGACCAATCGGCGAGGTCCTGCTGCGAGATCGCGCCGCGTACGAGCACGCCGCCGTTCATGGGAACGCCGTGCGAGGCGGCCAGCTCCGCGAGGCGACGACACACCCGACCGACCACGTCGGCGGTGCCCAGCTCGAGCTGACGGCCCGCCGCCTCTCGAAGCCGGGCGACCTCGGTGACCAGGAGCTGGTGCGCGAGGCCGCCCCGCTCGCGGAGGAGCGCGTTGAACACGTCGGCGGGCACCACGAGCGCCTCGACCTCGCCGAGCGCCACCGCGCTCGCCGACCGGGTCTGACCGTCGATCGCACCCAGCTCGCCGACGACCTCGCCGGCGCCGCGCAGCTCGAGCACTGCCTCCCGCCCGCTGGTGGCCGTCTTCGTGAGCTTCACGGTGCCCGTGAGGATGGCGAGCACCGCCCGGGACGCGTCGCCCTCACGCAGGACCAGCTCGCCCGACCGGTAGCGGCGGACCCGGCTGGCGGCGCGCAGGGCCTCGAGGTCGGCCACCCCGAGCCCACCGAGGAAGGACGCGGCGGGGAACGCCGTCGGGCTCACGTGCGACACCGTAGGCGAGCTTCATGACGCGGCCCCGGCTGGGGCACGCGAGGCACGAGTGCGCCCGATCCGAGTCCCGCGAAAGGTGTAGATCGGCCTAAACCCCCTCAAGCCCCAAGAACGGAAGGTCGACACTCTCCGTGTTCAAACATGTCCATCCGTTGTCTCCTGCGCACGGCGGCATCGACAGGAGTGGTCCTCATGCGAACCCTGGCACTCGAGTTGCGTTCGAAGGCGCTCACGCGGCGTGGTCGATGGCTCATCCTCCTGGTGGCGGTGGCGGTCGCCTTCGCCGGGCAGCTCATGCCCGAGATCACCAAGGCGGCGACGGTCGTCGACGTACCCGAGTCGGCGGTGGTGGCGAGGTGCGACCCGGCGGCCAAGGTGGACCAGACGCCGGCCTTCCTCGCCTGGCTGAAGACGCACAACGCCCCGGGCACCACCATCCGCTTCAAGGCGGGTGGGTGCTACTGGATGAACAACATCATCGACATCCACGACCAGCACGACCTGACCTTCGACGGCAACGGGGCGGTCTTCAAGACGTACTCGGCCGGCTTCGACATGCTGCCGTCCGACCAGCGCTTCAACATCGTGTGGCCGCGGCTGCGGTCGATGTGGCGGCTCGAGGGTGGCTACGACCTCGTGCTCAAGAACATGACCATCGTCGGTTCGAACGGTGGTCCCAACCCCGGAATCGACCCGCGCACGGGCAAGCTGTTCCGGTGGGACTACTACTGCCCTGACGTCGACCAGCCCGACACGTTCTGCCTCGAGGGCCAGGCCGGCATCACCCTGTTCGGCGTCAACGCCGACAACCTCGGTGTCTGGGGCGCGAAGGTCGAAAACGTGACGGTGAAGTACGTCTTCGGCGACGGCATCAACCTCCACGGCTGGGGAGACCACAAGCCCAACCGCAAGATCGAGGTGCGTGACTCGCTGTTCCAGCGGGCCGGTCGCATCGGCGCGGTGGCACAGGTGGTCAACGGCGCCCTCTTCCAGAACAACATCTTCCTCACGCCGCGGCGGAGCATGACGGTCATCGAGCCGTGGGCCCCCAACATGGGCTCGTACAACGTGACCTTCGACCACAACCAGTTCATCGACGAGGACGACCCCACCGACGCCAAGACCGGGCACGCGTACATGTTCGCCGACGGTGGCAACACCGACGCCCACGTCGAGAACATCACGTATTCGAACAACACGCTGATCAACCAGCAGGTGACGACCTACATCAACCTGGGCCCCGACCTGACGCGCCGGCACACGACCCGCAAGAACATCAAGATCATCAACAACAAGAGCAACATCACCGTCGGCTCGCCGTTCGCCGACCAGGCGCCGATTCGGGCGGCAGGCATCGTCGGGTTCGAGGTGCGGGGCAACACGCAGCCGATCCAACCCAACCAGCGGAACTTCGGCGTGTCGGTGTACGGCGCGGGCGACGGGCCGAGCAGCGGCATCGTGGTCAAGGACAACACCTTCGCCAATGCCCTCGGCGCGCTCTACACCGACCCGGCGATCCCCGATGCGACGGTCTGCAACAACCTCGTCGGGCTCGACTCCTCGCTGGACCGAGCGTGCGTGGCGCCTCTGGCGAAGATCGACAACACGCCGCCCACGATCCTGGTTCCCGCCGCCGGCAGCACGGTCTCGGGGAACACCATCCTGTCGGCACGCGCGGCTGCCTCGTCGCGTCGCGTGGAGTACCTGATCAGTGGTTGGCCCGTCTTCTACCTCGCCCACCTGGGTGACGCGACGCAGAGCCCGTACGGCTGGGTGTACAGCTGGGCCTCGCAGAGGTTCCCGGACGGCACGTACTACCTGAAGGCCCGCGCCTTCGACCGCCTCGGCAACCACGTCGACGGCCCGCAGATAACGGTCACGGTGCGGAACGCCACGGGCGTCTAGCGCGCGAGGCCTCGGGGTCGCGGTCCCGCGACACCACCGCCTCGGCCTCGATCTCCACCCGCCAGCGCGCATCGAGCAGCGCGGCCACGACCACCATGGTGGCGACGGGCCGGACCCCGCCGAACACCTGCGCGTGGGCGCGGCCCACGGCGTCCCCGTCGCCTGCATCGACGAGGAACATGCGGGTGCGGACGACGTCGTACAGGGACGCGCCCGCCTCGGCGAGTGCGGTGTCGATGATCTGCAGGCACCGCTCGGCCTGCTTTCCCGCGTCGGGGTCACACGAGCCGTCGGGCCACACGGGCGCGGTGCCCGCGACGAGCACGCGATCGCCGACGCGCACCGCCCGGCTGAACCCGATCACTCGCTCGAAGGGCGAGCCCGACGACACGTTGCGTCGCCCGCGCCTTCCCTCGTCGCTCCGATCGTCGCTCACGTCCTCACCTCGACCCACGCGTCTGAGGTGGTGCCCGGCTCGTAGGTGCTGTCGAGCCGCTTGGCGACGATGCCGCGGAGGCCCTGGGCGCGCGCCGCGTCCAACAGCGCCTCGCCGGCGCCCGCATGGGCCGCGGGTGTCTGCCACGCGGGGCCCGCGAGCGCCAGCGTCTCGAGCGCGTCACGTCGCTCGCGATACGGCCGAGCGGTCAGGGGATGGCCGTCGAGATGGAGCACGTCGACGAGCATGAGCACCACCGGAGGCCGGCCCGCGCCCTCCATGCGTCGGGCGACGAGGTCGCGCCGGGGCCGGCCATCCTCGCCCAGCGCGACGATCACGCCGTCGAGCAGCGCGGGGCGGGCACCGAGGGCACGACCGAGGGGACGTACCTCGGGGAACCGGTCGGTGACATCGCCCGGATCACCGCCGTCGGCGGTCAGACGGGGACGCCCGCCGTCGACCGCCGCCAGCACGCGTGCGCCCGGCCACGCGATCTCGAAGCTCCAGCCGGCGACGTCGTCCGGCAGCTCGCCGCGGCGTGCGTGCATCGGCGTCCATCCGGCGGGCAGCGGCTCGAAGCCGGGGTCCTGCGGGGGGTCCATGCGGTGGATCATCCACTGCCGCTCGCCCGTACGGAACAGGACGTGGCGGCCCTGCACGCGTTCACCGTGGAGCGTCACCATCACCTCGCGGTCGCTCCACTTGATGGTGTCGTAGGTGCCCCGGTCCCAGAGGTGCACCTCTCCGGCCCCGTAGTTGCCGCGAGGGATCTCGCCCTCGAAGTCGATGTAGGAGAGCGGGTGGTCCTCGGTGGGGACCGCGAGGTGGTTGACGCCGGGGTCCGGCGGCACGCCTTTGGGGAGCGCCCACGAGACGAGCACGCCGTCGCGCTCGAGGCGGAAGTCCCAGTGCAGCGCGCGCGCGTGGTGCTCCTGCACCACGAAGCGCGCCTGCTCGCCGGGATGCGTGGCGTCGGTATCGCCCGCGGGCTCGGGCGTCACGCCGAAGTCGCGCTTTGCCCGGTAGCGATCGAGGGGGGCGCTCACCGCGCCAGCATCGCTCGCAGGGCTTCGTCGACGCGAGGGAAGCCGAAGCGGAAGCCCGACGCCTCCAGCGCCCGGGGAAGCACGCGCTGGCCCGCCAGCAGCATCTCGTCCGCCATCTGGCGGCCGAACACCGCCTCGAGCGCGAACCGCGGAACCGTCGCGACCGTGGGCCGGCGGAGGACGGCGCCCAGCGCCGCGGTGTACTCCGCGTTGGTGACCGGGTTGGGGGCGGTCGCGTTGACCGGCCCGCGCAGCGTCTCGCGCCGGATGAGATGCAGGATCGCGGCGATCTCGTCGTCGAGCGCGATCCAGCTGAGCCACTGCTTGCCCGAACCCAGCTTGCCGCCGGCGCCGAGCTTGAACGGGAGCAGCTGCTTCTTGAGCGCGCCGCCCTTGCGACTGAGGACCACGCCCGACCGCAGCCGCACGACCCGGATGCCGGCGTCGCTCGCCGCCTCGGTCGCCGCCTCCCAGTCCTTCACCACCGACGCGAGGAAGCCGCGGCCCGGTCCGCTCGCCTCGCTGAGCTCCTCGTCGCCGCGGTCGCCATACCAGCCGATCGCGGATCCCGACACGAGCACACGCGGCGGGCGCTCGAGCTTGGCGAGCGTCTCGCAGAGCAGCGCGGTGCCACGCGTGCGGCTGTCGCGGACCTCACGTTTGTACGCGTCGCTCCATCGATGGTCGCCGAGGCCCGCGCCTGCGAGGTGCACGGCCGCGTCGTGCCCTTCGAGGGCAGCGGCGTCGATGGTGGACGCGTTGATGTCCCACGCGGCGTCGCCCGGCCCGGCCAGCGAGCGCACCACACGGGTGACCGTGTCGCCCGCCCGTTGGAGCGTGGTGGCCAGCTCGGACCCGATGAGCCCGTGCGACCCCGTCACGATCACCTTGAGCCCTTCGCTCATCCCGCAATTCTACGGACGCCGTCGCGCCGTCCCCCAAACCGCGACGCCGACCACCAGCTCGAGCAGGACGACGGTTACCGCCGCGTGCACGGTCGTGCGCAGGCCGGCGACGCGCGCACTGACCAGCACGAGCAGCGCGTGCGCGGCAACGACCACCGGAGCCGCGACGCCGGAGGTCCGCCGGCTCACCGGCCCCACCACGAACAGCCCGAGGCACCCGACCGCCCCCACGATCGACGACGGCCGGCCCACGCCGCCGACCGCGGCCGTCCACGCGAGCACCGCCACCGACGCCGCCGACCCGGCCGGTCCGAGCGTCCCTCGTCGCAGCGGCCAGCCGAGCAGCGCGACGGGCGCCGCCACGCCGATCAGCACGAGCGCCTGCTCGGTGTCGGGCACGGTGGCGTAGACCCCGCCGACCGAGACCGCGAAGAGGAGGGGACCGAGGCCCCGGCGGGCGGTGCGGCGGTCGAGGTCCGCGACCAGCGCGCTGCCGGCGACGATCGTCGCGAACACCAGGACGCGCACCCACGATCGCCCGGGGATCGCGCCGTGGGCGGCCACCAGCCAGGCTCCGGGGACGACCGCGGCGAGCCGGAACGCGAGGGGGAGCCGGGCGGCGACCCCGGCGGCGACCGCGACCAGCGCGGCGCCGCCCACGAGCCCACCCGGCGCCCCGTGCGTGCGGTCGAGTCCCACGAGCGCGGCGCCGGCGAACAGCAGGCCCGCGCTCCCCCACCTCAGGGCGGGACGGGCGAGCACGCGGGGGGCCGCCGACACGAGCACGCCGATCGCGAGCGCGATGCTGCCGGCGGCGAGGCCGTTGAGGAACTCGGTGCGGTCGAGCGGGATGGTGACGGCCGGTATCACCCGGCGATCGCCTCTCGCACCTCCTCGGCATGCTCGTGGACCCCGGCGAGGATGGCGACGACGTCGTCGACGGCGTCGAGGGCGAGGCCGGGGAAGATCGGCAGGCTGACGACGTGCCCGGCGAGGTCGTCGGTGACCGGCAAGGGGCCTGCCATCACCGCGCGGTACGCGTCCTGGCGGTGCACCGGCGGCGAGAAGTAGCAGCGGGTGTCGACCCCCCGCGACCGGAGCGCTGCGACGACGCCATCGCGCGAAAGGCCGAACACCGCCTCGTCGACGCGGACGGTGAAGTCCTTGTAGGTGGACTCGTCGGCGGGCTCGACAACCTGCACGTCGACGCCGGGAACCATCTGCAGCCCGTCGACGTAGCGCGCCGCAACCGATCGCCGGCGGGCGAGGTTGTCGTCGAGCTGGGCGAGCGACTCGAGCGCGGTCGCCGCGTGCAGCTCCGAGAGGCGGGCGTTCAAGCCGACGAACTTCGTGTTGTAGTCGCCCGGGTTCCCGTAGTCGCGTCCGATGCGGACGGCCGCGGCGACGTCGGACCGGTTGGTGGCGACCAGGCCGCCCTCACCCGCGATCACCAACTTGGTCGGCGTCATGCTGAACACCTCCGCGTCGCCGAGGCCACCGACGGGATGACCGCGGCGCCGCGCGCCGTGGGCGTGGGCGGCGTCGAACACCACCGGGATGCCATGGACGCGGCCCAGCTCCTCCAGCTGCTCGGCCGCGCACGGCGCGCCGAACACGTGCGTCGCCAGCAGCGCGGCGGCGCCGTCGAGCCGCGCCGCGGCATCGGCGGGATCGAGCTGGAACGACGTCGCATCGCATTCGGCGAACACCGGGCGCAGGCCGTTCCACGCCGCCGCGTGGGCGGTGGCCGAGAACGTGAAGCTCGGCATCACCACCGTGCCCTCGAGCTCGAGGGCGCGCAGCACGAGCATGAGCCCCGCCGTGCACGTCGACACCGCCACCACGTGCTCGACCCCCAGCTGGGCGGCCACCTGCTCCTCGAGCTCGCGTCCCAGCGGCCCCTCGGTGAGCACCCCGCGCTCGTAGCTCGGGGCCAGCCGCGCCATCACCCGCTCGAGCGGCGGTGTCGCGGGCCGCACGAACGGCAGCCCGCCCGGGAACGACGGCAGCGCATCGAGGGCGCGGCTCATCGAGCGCTCCGCGGGAAGGTGGACGAGAGGAAGCCGCCGGCCCCCGCGCCCGCGAGGAGCGCGAGCGCAGTCGCGATCACGATCGCGACGGACGCCGCCGGCTCGGTGTGAGTGGCCAGCAGACCGAGCGCGACGAGCGCCGCCTGGACGCCGGCGCACACGAGGCTCGTCGCTCCCGTCGACAGGCCCCGCTGGGCCAGCTGGTCGTAGAGGTGGCCGCGGTCGCCCGCGAAGAGCGGAGCGCGCGCGCGGGCACGGCGCACCACCGCGAACGCCACCTCCGCGACCGGGAAGGCGACGAACAGCACGGCACCGAGCGACAGCGCCAAGTCGCGCTCGGGGCGCCACGCCCCCACCAGCAGGACCGCGAGCGCGGTGCCCAACACATAGGAGCCGCCGTCGCCGAGGTAGATGCGCGCGGGTGGGCGGTTGTAGACGAGGAAGCCCGCCAGCGCGCCGGCGAGCGCGAGCGCGACCGTGCGGTCGTCGCCGTCGAGCGCGATGGCGAAGCCGACCGCGGAGACGAGGCTCACCCCGGCCGCCAGCGCATCGAGGCCGTCGATGAGGTTCACCGCGTTGATGAGCACGACGACGACGACGGCGGTGGCGAGCGCAGCCCACGGCTGGGCCACCCCCGTGGGGACGAGCGCGCCGGCAACGAGCCCGACGACCACCTCGCCCGCCAGCCGCACGCGCGGCGGAAGCGCGCGCGCGTCGTCGAGCGTGCCCAGGACGAGCGCGAGCGCGAGCGGCACCGACCAGGCCGGGCGCCCGACGGCGAGGCCCACCGCGGCCGCGGCGAGAACTGCGAGCCCGCCGAGGTAGGGCACCGGCTTCGTCTGGACCTTCAGCGGTCCGGGGTGATCGAGCAGGCCGGCGCGGCGCGCCAGCTCCGACGCCGCGGGCGTGGCCACGAGCGCCAGCGCGACCGCGGCGATCACGACCACGTCAGCACCTCGGAGGATGTGCCGCGGTGGACCTGCACCGTCGCCGCGGTTCGGAAGCCGCACGCGCGGTAGAGGCCCAGGGCGGCCTCGTTGTCGGCGCCCGCGACGACGCGCGCAGCCGTGACCCCGCGCCGGGCGAACTCCGCCGTGACCGCGTCGACGAGCGCCCGCCCGAGGCCGCGACCCCGCGCCTCGCGCCCGACGGCGATGGCGATGAGCTCGGCAGGCGGCAGGTCGGCGCCTTCGCGCGCCGGGTAGCGCAGCGTCTCCACCACCCGCCGCCACGAGCCCGCGATCCGAGGCCCGGCTGCGACCAAAGCGGCCGCGCCGTCGTGCAGGAGGAAGGAGCGGTAGAGCCCACGGAGGCTCTCGGTGCCGGCCGCGAAGCCGAGCACTCCCCCACCATCGTCGGCGACGAACGCGAACGACGTGGGCGAGCGCACCACCCGCCGGTAGAGGTGGTCGAGGAAGCGGGGCCCCAGCGTCGGGAGGAAGCCCTCGTCGATCTCGGTGACGTGCAGCCGCGCCATCGCGGGCGCGTCAGATGCATCGGCGACGCGGATCGTCATGCGACCAGGGCCCGTCGCGCGAGCAGGCTCTCGTACACCGCGAGGGTCGTGCCGATCACGTGCTGCTGGTCGAACTCGCGCCGCGCCTTCGCGCGGGCGGCCTCGCCGAGGCTCCGGCGGAGCTCGGCGTCGGTCGCCAGCTCGGCGATGGCGCCGGCGAGCGCGTCAATGTCGCCCACGGGGACGAGGCGCCCGGTGCGCCCGTCGTCGACCACCTGCCGGCAGCCGCGGATGCGTGTGGCCACGACGGGGACGCCCATGGCGGCGGCCTCCATGGCCGAACGGGGAAAGCCTTCGCGGTGCGACGCGAGCACGTAGATGTCCATCGCGGTGTAGAGCGCCTCGACATCGTGGCGCAGTCCGAGGAACGTGACGCCGTCGCGCCGTGCCCGCTCGACGTCGGCGTCACCGATGGCGTCGGGCTTGTCGGCGTCGCGGGGCCCGATCACCACGATCCGCAGGTGGGGCGCGGTGCCGCGCAGGCGGGCGGCGGCGGCGAAGACCTCGCGGTAACCCTTCTCCCACACCAACCGGCCCACCAGCCCGCACACCACGTCGTCGGGCCCCGCCCCCATCTCCGCCCGCAGCGCCGCCGTGCGCTCACGCGCGACGCTCGACGGGTCGAAGCGCGCGAGATCGATGCCGTTTCCCAACAGGTGGAGCTTCGAACGTGGGATGCCCAGGCGGGCCAGCACCTCGACGTCCTCCGGGTTCTGCACGAGCTCGGCGTGCGAGCAGCTCGCGGCCAGACGCTCGAGCGTGTAGACAACTGCTCGCCGGGCCCACCTGTCGTCGGGCGTCGCGTAGAGACCGTGCACGGTGTTGACGATCACCGGCACGCGCGCGGCACGCGCCGCGAGGCGCCCGTACACGCCCGGCTTGGGGTTGTGCGTGTGGACGATGTCGGGGCGCAGGGCGCGGAACAACCCGCGCAGCTCGCCCAGCGCGCGGGCGTCGTGCGTCAGCGCGACCGCGCGTGTGGCGTGCCGCAGCGGGACGTGCCGGATGCCGTCGGCCTCGAGCTGCCCCACCCACTCGCCCGGCGCCGACATGCCGATCACGTCGTAGCCCGCAGCCGCGAAGGCCCGCAGCTGGGGCCCGAGGAGCAGCGCCAGGCTCATGTCGGTGGTGGTGACGTGGACGAGACGGGCCACGGCTCAGGTGGTGACGCCTGCGTAGCGCCGGCGGTTGGCGAGGGTGCGCAGCCGGTCCTCGAGACCCATGCCTCCGTCGAGCTTGCGCCGGAACCAGCTCATGCCGTCGGCGCGCTGGATCGGCGAGCGGGCCAGGCGGTAGGGGTCGGTGCGGCCATAGGGGTTGGGACGGGTGCCCGCGAGCGCGGCGGACCGGAAGCGGGCGCGCACCGCCGCGTCGGCGGCGGCCGAGCCGGCCACGGCCTTGGGATACGCGAAGTGGGCGGGGACGGTGTTCAGCCGTTGTTCGATCAGCTGTCGCGACCGGTCGAGCTCGTGCTCCGCCTCCTGGGCCGGGACGCGGTCGAGCAGGGCGTGGTTGTGGGTGTGCGATCCCACGACGACGAGGCCGGTCGACTGCGCGTCACGCAACGCCCCCCACGACGCCGGCGCGCCGTCACCCGGGAACGGGCGGCCCTCCTCGACGAAGGCGGTGGCGACGTAGAGCGTGACCGGCAGGCCGTGGCGCTCGAGGCGGGGCAGGGCGAGGTCGACGAAATCGGCCGTGCCGTCGTCGAACGTGATCGCGATGGGGTCGGTGGGTTCGGTCGGCTCGGGCGACGCGATGGCGTCGAGGCACACGTCGAGTGGCGCGACCCGACCGGTCGCAGCCAGCGCGTCGAGCTGCGCGTCGAAGAGGTCGATGGGAAGGTCGACCTCGGACGCGGTGCGACGCCCCACCCGGTGATAGAGGAGCACGACGAGACCGCGGCGGGGCGGGCGCACGACGTCGGCCGCCGCCGCCGCGCCCTTGACCACGCGCTGCAGCGTCGAACGCGCCATGCGCTTTTCTAACACCCCGTCCGCGGACGGTGACCCGCTCAGGCGGGGTCAGTCGTCTGGTCCGCCGGGGGTGGGTCGCGGTAACGCTCCGCCTCCTCCTCCAGCGCGCGCTTGCGGCTCAGGCCCTTGCGGCGAATGACCTCGCCCATCCCCACCGCGGTGCCCCCGAGGACCGCGAGGTGGCCGAGCTCGGCGCCGGTGAGGGCCAGGTTGCTGCCGGGCGGCTCCTCCTGGACACCCTTCACTTCCAGCTCGGGTGCGACGACGGGCGGCGTGAGCTGATTGGGGAGCACGGTGGGAGTGGTGCTCGAGGGTGGCGGGCTGCCCGCGGCCGCCTGGGCGCCGACGCTGCGGATCCGGGGTGTCGACCACACGAGTGCGCCGGCGGCGACACCGGTCTGGCCGGCGCGGCGGATGAAGGTGCGCCGATCGAGGTCGGCGGCGCGACACCCGTGCTGCATGCCGGCTGACCGGCTCGGCCGGTCGGGCTCGCCCCCTCCCATCTGGCACCCCTCCCCCAGGCTTCACCACGTATCGTGGCGACTGTGACAGATCGCGGCCTCGCTGTCTGTAGCGCGGCCGGACTATCTGTGACTCGCCTTCCCCTCAAGCTACAGCCCCCTGACCTGGGCTGTCACCCTGTCTGCAACCGAAGCAGGAGGTCGTCCCACCGCGCCGCGATCGCGGCCATCTCGAACCGGGCGAGACACCGCTCGCGCCCCGCGACCCCCATTTCGTGGCCGTTGGCCAAGGCCCGGCGCAGTGCGCCCACGAGGGCGGTCGCGTCCCCGGGCGCGACCAGCAGGCCCGTCTCGCCAGGCACCACGACCTCGCGCACCCCGCCGACGTCGGTGGCGACGACCGGCAGCCCGCTGAGACCCGCCTCGATGAGGACGGCGGGGATGCCCTCGGTGCGGCTCGGCAGCACGAGGACGTCGGCGGCGGCCAGCGTCAGCGCGGGGTCGGCGACCGGTCCGAGGAAGTCGACCCGGCCGGGCGCGAGCCCCCGGGCCGCGGCGGCGACCGCGGCCCGCTCCGGCCCGTCGCCCGCGATGGCCAGCCGCACGCCTGGCAGGGCGGCCACCGCGACGACGGCCGCGCCGACGTCCTTCTCACCGCTCAGGGCGCCGATGTAGGCCACGACCCGGTCGTCGTCGTCGTAGCCCAGTCGCCGCCGCGCCACACCTCGCCGGTGCTCGTCGACGAGCGGGAATTGTGCCGCCGGGACACCGGTGGGGATCACGCAGATGCGCGAGGCAGGGATCCCGTGCCGCTCCGTGATGGCGTCGGCCGAAGCCGCGTCGAGCACGACGACGGCCTGGGCGCGCCGGAGGAAGAGGCTCACGCGGAAGCGGCGGGCCGACCCGCCCGCCCAGTAACGCGGGTCACCGATGTTGCGATAGACGAGCGGCTGGCCGCGACCAGCGGCGAGCGTGCACGCGGGCAGTGCCCGCGAACCGTGCGCGACGACGACCGCCGCGTCGCGGCTCGCCCGCCGGAGCGACAGCAGGGTGCGCACCGCGAGCGTGCTCGGCCCGAGGGTCGGCACCGGGAGCGCATCCTCGCCGTTGTCGCCTGCCAGCGCGACGGTGCGTACCGAGCGACCGCGCGCCTCAAGCGCGGTGCCGAGGCCGACGGCGAAGGTCTCGGCCCCACGACGATCGGTGCTCGTGATGACCGACAGCACGTCGTCGCGCCGCCCGCTCACCACCTCGTCCGCATCGCTCGCATCCGACCCAGCCAGCGCCGTGACGTCCGGGCCGCCGGGCGCGCATGCGGATCGGCCCGGGCAGGGTCGGCAGGCGCCGCGGCGGGCGGCGACGGGTCACGGAACGGTGGCTCGCGCCGGGCCCGGGTTGCGAGGAAGTGCGCGAGCCGGCGGTCGAGGATGAAGCGGCCCTCCTCGATGCCGCGCCGGCGGGCCCGGTCGTCGGGCACCTGGGCGTCGTACCACTCGCGTAGGCCGCCGCGGGCGTGCAGGTCGTGGAGGCTCCGCCACGCATCGCCGACGGTGGCGGGCAGCTCCCGGTTGCGCGCGTATGCCGCGCCACCCTTCACCATCTTGTTCTCCAGCTGTGACCACGAGCGCAGCGGCGCATGGAAGATCACGATCGGGTGCAACCCCGGCGCCGGCGTCAGCGCCGAGACGCGCAGCTCGTGGTTCCCCTGCTCCACCACCACGTCGGGCTCGCCTCGATGGCACACCTTGGGCGGCAGCGGCGCGCCCAGGCTGTTGCGCGACGTCGTCTCGCGCAGCGCCATGCGCTCGTACCACGGCTGCGCGTCGCCCGACGGCGGGTCGCGGGTCGAGCGGCGGCACCAGGTTCACGCGCGGGGCCGTCACGATTCCGTAGCGGGCAGGGACGGCCTCGAGGACCGACCGCAGGTCGCCGCTCTTGGGCCACCAGAGCTCGTCGGCGTCGGAGTTGATCACCCAATCGGCTCCGTGCTCGATCGCAGCCCGCCGGGCCATGCGGGTCACCCAACGCCACTGGTCGTAGGTGTCGTCGGGCTCGTCGATCACCTCGACGTAGCCCAGCCGTTGAAAGCGATCGAGGACGTCGCGCGTGCCGTCGACCGATTTGTTGTCGGTCGCCACGACGAAGTCGACTCCCTGGTTGAGGTGGTACACGAGGTGGTCCTCGACGATGTCCTCCTCGTCGCGCACGAGCAGCGTCATCACGAGCTTCACGCGAGCGGCTCGCCGTCGAGGCGGAAGAACGCCAGCGGCACCTCCAGCACGCGCGGGTGGTTCACGCCGTGCCCCCAGTAGCCGTCCTCACCGAAGCACTCGCCGTGATCGGCGCACAGGATCACGATCGTGTCGCCGGGCAGGTCGGAGAACAGACGGGGCAGGCGGCTGTCGAGGAACGCCGCCGCCTCCATCTGGTGACGGTAGGCCTCGTTGTCG
>VAWU01000023.1:80326-88719 GCA_005888325.1 Actinomycetota bacterium | reverse complement strand
ACCGGGCAGCCCGAGCGCTTGCCTGCGTAGTCGAACGGCGCGTGGGTCTCACCGAAGTTGATGAAGCCGAAGAATCGACGGCTGTGGTCGAGCCGCTCCAGCAAGAACCGGATCTGCGCGTCCGCGTCGGTGCCGGTGAACGAGAAGTCCTCGAAGCCCCACGTCAGCGACTCCTGGCGGAACCAGTTCATGGCGCCCGCGCCCACGACCTGGTATCCCGCGCTCCGCAGCCCGGTCAGCAGGTTGCCCTGCGACGCCACCGTCATCAGCGCGTGGCGGGCCACATTCGTCTCCCCGACCTCCACCAGGCCCAGCAGCTGCTTCCGGAAGCGGTTGTAGAACGGGAGGTCGTCGATCGCGTTCGGGAGGATCCCGACGAAGAAGGCCTGGTGCGCGGGGAACGTGAAGTTGGCCGGGGTTTGCGCGGGCACGACGTCGGCGAAGGAGTCGAGCACCGGCGTATCCGCGTCGACGAGCACGTCGAAGCGGCAGCTGTCGTACGTGAGCAGGAGGATGTTGGGGTCAGCCATACCCGAGCTCCTCGAGCAGGTCGCCTGCGATGGCGCGCCCGGCTCGTCGCTCCTCCGCCGACGGCGCGCGTGACGGCGTCGCCGTGATCTCGCAAGCCGCCCGCGCCCGCAGCGACGGGTCGGGCTCGACGTCGATGAACGCCAAGAGACGGTCGAGCGTGGAGGACGGGTCGGCGACGAGCTGCTCGTAGCGCACCTCCAGGCCGCGCCGCGCGGGCAGCCCGGCGAGCGCCGCACGCGCCGACGCAACGGCCAGGCGCCACTCGAGCAGCCCACGCCCGTAGTCGTCGGTGCACGCGTCGACACGCGCCGCCAGCCCCCGGTCGCGGGCCATGTCGGTCAGCAACGTCCACTTGTAGCCGTCGTGGCCGAACCAGGGCCCGTCGGCGGCACGCGCCGCGATCGACCGGGCGACCGCGTGGCCGTCGCGCACGAGGTGCACGAACAGGCTGTCGGGGCACAGCGCATCGAGGTAGCCGATCCGGAAGCCGTTGATCGGGAGCTTCTCGACCAGGCGCGCCGCGCCCTGCCGGCGCACCTCTGCGGCGAACAGGCGACGGATGCTCTCGCCTGCCGCGGGCGCGAGGTCGCCGGCCGTGAGCTCGAGGCGCCCACCTCGCATCCGCGCCTGGTCGCTCCACACGTCGGTCCGGGGCTCGCTCGCCCAGATGTGACGCGGCTCGTTCAGGTAGGCGAGCCCGCGGTGGTGCCCGAGAAGCGCGCCGAGCGCGGTGGTGCCCGACCGTCCGCACCCCACGACGAACACGGGACGATCGAGCTTCAGCCGTCGCGCGTTACGAAGCAACAAGGCGCCTCACCACGCGGTTCCACACGGCCGGGAGGCGGCGGCTCCAGCCCAGGACGATCCGGCGTCTGCGCTGCTCCTTCGTCCACCGCTCGAGGTCGGCCGCCGGCACCAGCTCGAAGCGGCGGTCGTCGAAGCAGTAGAGCGCGACACCGATGCGCGCGTCACGCGCCCGACGTCCGAGCCGTGCGAGATGCTCGTCGGGCCGCGTGCCCGCGGCGTACACCACGACCAGCAGGTCAGCGGGGCCCTGCTCCCGGCCTCCGGGGCCGACGGGCGGAGGGCTCACGCGCACTTGCGCGTCGGGGAAGAGCGCTTCCATCTCCGAGCGTACCTGCGCGACGAGCCACTCGATGCTGTCGACTGCGATGTCGTCGACCACGATGTCGACCGTCCTCGGGACGGCCAGGCCGGACGCGGCGAAGGCGTGGCGCAGGTAGATCATTCTGCGCGCGCGGCCAGCCCGCGTGAGGCCAGCTCGGCTTCGGCGCGCGCCGAATGGTCCTCGTGCAGCTGCTCGGCCAGCTCCGTCGCCAGGTCGCGGATGCCGTCGGCGAAGGCGATCAGGGGCTCGAACCCGAGCACCGCCCGCGCCCGGGTGAGGTCGGCTTGCGAATGGCGTACGTCGCCGACGCGGAATTTGCCGGTGACGACCGGCTCGGGCCCGTCGAGCGCGGCCGTGACCGCGCGCGCCACGTCGAGGAGCGAACGTCGCTCGCCACTGCCGACGTTGAGCACGCGGGCGGCAGGCTCGCCGGCAGCCGCGGCCGGGCCGTCGATGGCCAGCAGCGTCGCCCGGACGACGTCGCGCACGTGCACGAAGTCGCGGCTCTCCTCGCCGTCCTCGTAGACCTCGGGTGGGCGCCCGCCGAGGGCCCGGCTCACGAGGGCGGGGATCACGCCGGTGTAGGGGTTGGACAGCGACTGACGCGACCCGTAGACGTTGAAGTACCGCAACGCCACCACGGACAGGTCACGCGCCGCACCCACGACCAGGGTGGCCTGTTCCTGGCTGTGCTTGCTCACCGCGTAGACCGAGGCGGGGCGCAGCTCGCTGTCCTCGGGCGTCGGTATCACCGTCACCGGGCCGCCGCACTGCGGACATCGCGGCTCCCACGCTCCTGAGAGGAGCTGCGCCGTCGACCGCGAGCGCGGCGTCACCGCTCCGCACGTCGCGCAGCGGTAGGCACCTTCGCCGTAGACCGCACGCGACGAAGCGACCGCCAGCGCGCGCACGTCGCGGCGATCGTCGCCCAGCAGCTCGAGAAGCACACCCGTGCCCACCACGTTGACGTCGAGGTAGTCGCGCACTTGGTACATCGACTGACCCACACCCGTGTACGCGGCCAGGTGCACCACCACCTGCGCCCCGTCGAGCAGCGGCGCCAGCGTGTCGCGATCGCGCACGTCGCCGACGACGAGGCGTGCGTGCGGGTCGAGGTAGGGGGGTGGGGCGGACGCGGAGCCGTGGACCTGCGGGGTGAGGGTGTCGAGGACCGTGACCTCGTCGCCGCGCGCCAGCAGGGCGTCGACCAGGTGGGAGCCGATGAACCCGGCCCCGCCGGTGACCAGCACCCGTTCGCCCGCGACGTGACCGCCGCTCATGGTGACCCGTCCAGCGGGTAGCCGAGTCGGGCCAGGGCGGGGCCCGCCATCGCCTCGTAGCGCTGCCGGTCGTCGGCTGACAGCACGTCGCGCCAGTCGGGGCGCGCCGTCCCGAGGTGGTTGAGGGTACCGGCGCCGCTCTGCCGCTCGAGCGCCTCGAGCTCGTGGCGCGCGTTGAGGCGCACGGCCCGCTCGACGTCGGGGCCGGCCGCGGGCAGCCCGGCCAGCCGGGCCACCGCATCGACGTGACGCGCGGGCTCGGCCACGACGTCCTCGTAGCGAACGACGATGTGCCGGTCCGGCGCACGCGTTGCGAGGCCGTCCAGCCAGCCGGTGACGTGCTCGTGCCAGGGGCAGGGCCACGCGTCGTCGCGGAAGAAGAGCAGGCGCGGGTCGGAGCCGGGCGGCACCCGGCCCCGCTTCAACTGCAGCGAGTGGAACGACATGATGGCGTCGCGGCCGTCGCGCACGAGGTAGACGACCTTGGCCGGGATGTCGACGAAGGGCGTGTGGCTCTTGACGACGAGCGGGTCGAGGTGCCGGGGCCGGATGCGGTCGCTGCGGTGGACGTCCGGCACGGTGGCCGCCACCAGCTCGGGCGTCACCTCGGTGCCGTGAACGAGGGTGGTGAGCATGCACCGCAGCCAGGTGCTCCCGGAGCGGGGGAACGAGACGAGGTAGGTGTCGTCCGCCAGCACGCGCGAGAAGAGCATGGGATTGCCGGCGAAACGTTCCCTCCGTGCCGTCAGCCTCACGACGGTTGCTGCTCCTCGGCGTAGGAGTAGCCGCTCAGGAACTCGTAGCGCGCCGCCTGAGCCGCCACATGGTCGACGAACGAAGGGTCCCACGTGAGATCGGCGCGCGTCTGGTGGGGCGCGGAGAAGACCGCTCCCGTGCATGCATCGAGGTACGCGTCCGACGCGTCGACCCCGAGGAACCGACAGGCGCGGGCGAGGTGGGCGCGGGGGTCGGCCACGAACGCTTCGTGCCGCACGTCGAGCACGTCGGTCTCGGGCACCTCTTCCTTCACCCGGGCCACCGTGGCGCAGAGGTCGAAGTATCGCTGCGCGGCGCGCTCGAGGGTCTGGCCGCTGCGGCGGGCCATCGTCGTGATGTTGTCGAAGGGGCTGCGGACGACGTGCAAGAGCCGCACGGGCACCGCGACGGTGCGGCGCAGCCGCTCGAGCAGGTCGGGTCGCGCCCCCAGCCGTTCGGTCGTCTTCCCGCCCTTCTTGTCGCCGATGACGCGGAGCCGGGTGACGCGCCCCTGCCACTGGTCGGGCACGCGGTAGTCGTACCCGAACCACTGGCGTCCCGACGCGGTGAACGTGGCGTCGTGACTCAGGATGCGCGAGCAGATCGCGCCACGCGACCAGCCGGCGGCGACGAGGCGCAGGACGTCGAGCTCGTGGGCGATGACCATCTCCGGGTGGGCGTCGAGCAGGGAGCCCAGCAGGCTGTGGCCGCTGCGCGGGTAGCCGACGAAGATGCAGAAGCCCTCGACCGACGCGAGCTCGCGCCGTCGTCGGAGGCCGTCGAGCGAGGCGCCGAGCCGGGTCCGGCGCAGGCGGGTCATGCGCGCGCCGCCGTCGATGTGGCCGCCGTCGTCGACGTGGCCGCGGTCGCCGTCGTGGCCGTCGTCCTCGTCGTCCTCGTTGCCGCCGCTCGCTCGACCGCCCGGCGGGTGGCCTCGAGGTAGCCGCGTCCGGCGCGCGCATCGGGCTCGAGGTGGTTGCCCTCCGCCCACTCGTTCCAGGCGTTGACGAAGACCAGTGACTCTTCCCCGCCATCCACTGCCGCCCGGGCGAGACACGCCGCCAGCCAACGTTCGTAGCGCTCAGGAGTGGAGCCGGTGAGGACAACCCCGTCGCGCCGGCGCCGGGGGGTGTTGTCCCACGAGGGTGTCAGGCCGGGGAAGCGCCGGAACGGCGGCTGCGGCCGCGTCGTCATGGTCTCGGTCACCATCGCGTAGTCGTACACCCGGTGCTGCGAGAACGCGCGCGGCGCGAGCCCGGCGCGCGCCGCGGCGCGCCACGCGAGAGTGCGGCGCTGCGACCGGCCCAGGTCGGTCCAGTCGGGCTGATGCTCGACCGCGGCGTCGAACCCCAGCTCCGCGGGGTCGCCGTGCTCGCCGCGGAAGCTCTCCACCCGGCACAGCAGCAGCTCGCCGATGCCCGCGCGCTGCGCCTCGGCCCGCAGGATATCGGCTGTCCGGCGGGCGTCGGGAAGGGCGGCCGCCCGGTACACGAGGAAGACGGGCCGTCCGTCGATGCGCAGGTAACGGTCGTCGGCGAACGCGCCCGTCAGCCAGCGCGCGTGCGCGTGATCGTCGGCCGTGGAGTACGTCTGCTCGACGAGCACCGACGAGTCTCGACCGTCCCACGCGCGCGTCCACGGCTCGTTCGCCCAGCACAGGCAGAACGGAAAGTCGGGACGCCCGGTCGCCAGCACCTCGTCGAACGGTCGCTCGAGCAGGCGCCGGCCCTCGAACCAGTAGTGGTAGTAGCAGAAGGCGGAGATGCCGTGGGCCCGGGCCAGCTCGGCCTGCGCGACCCGCACCTCGGGCACCCGCAGGTCGTACAGGCCGAGATCGGCGGGCAGGTGCGGTTGCCGGTGCCCGGGGAAGAGGGGGCGGGCGGGCACCACGTTGCGCCAGTCGGTGAACCCCTTGCCCCACCATCGTCGTTGTCGGGGACGGGGTGGAACTGGGGCAGGTAGAACGCGACGACGCGGACCCGCGCCCCCCGCCCGTCGCCGCCACCCGCGACCGCCGGCTGCGGCAAGGGCCGGGCACCTCCGTGCGCGCGCAGCGTGCGGCCCACCGCGTACCTCACCTCGAGCGCCCGCAGGCGGCGCGAGCGCGCGAGCAGGGGGTACGACGCCACCACGCGCCGCCAGGCATCGAGCGGGCCGCGGTCGTGCGGGACGGCGGCCCGGAGCGCCTGCTCGGCGTGGCGCCGGGCGCGGGCGGCGAGATCGAGCGCCTCACGAGCGAGGTCGACCTGGCGGAAGGCCGCGACCGCGCGCACCCCGGCGAAGGCCGGCGCGGTGGCCAACTCCGCACGCAGCACGAGCGGGTCCAGCCATTCCTTGTGGAACCACAGACGGGTCCGGTTCGCCTCGCTGGCCGAGCCCGCGTGCACGCGGAACGTCGCCAGGCTCTCGGGCACGTACGCGAGCCCGGTGCTCGCTCCCACCCGGGCCCAGTACTCGAAGTCGCACAACGCCACGAGCGCCGGGTTGAAATGCCCGAACCGCGCGAAGGCGTCCCGGTCGACCAGCACGGCGGTGGGCTCGCCGACGAAGTTGACGCCGAAGTGGTCGAGCAGCGCGCGCTGCACCTGCTCCGCCGACACGAAGGGGACCTCGCCGAACAGACGGTCCAGCGAGTGCTCGAGCGTGAGCGAGTACTCGTCGCGCACGTCGAACCTGTCGTCGTCGAACTGAAGGGTACGGCGGCACACCACGAGCGGGCAGTCGGGCCGGCGGGCGCGCAGCAGGGTCTCGACGCAGGCCGGCGCGATCACGTCGTCCTGGAACACGAACTTGAGCCAGCGGCCCCGGGCGAGGGCGACGCAGCGGTTCCAGTTGGGTACCAGGCCGAGGTTGTCGGCGTTTCGCTCGACGCGGACCCGCGTGTCGCGCGCGCGGAAGCGCTCGACCACCGCGAGCGTTTCGTCCGTCGAGCCGTCGTCCACGACGAGCACCTCGAGGTCGCCGAACGTCTGCGCGACGACGCTCTCGAGGCACTCCTCGATGTGACGCGCACCGTTGAAGGTCGGCACGCACACGCTCACCTCGGGCTCAGTCACCGCGCCCGCCGAAGCGGATGCGCCGATAGAGCGCGTAGGTGCGGATCTTGAGCCGTCGCACGTTGACGATGCGCCGGTCGAACTCGCGGGCGCGCGCGAGCTTCTCGCGCAGCGCCTCACGCTCGGCGTAGAAATGGGCGTGCTCGACGAGCAGCTGGTCGACTCCCGGCGTTGCCGGGGGGAGCTCGGGCGCCACGAACCGGTCGCTGTAGCCCGCCACCTTCTCCAGCACGTCGAGGAGGGCGCGTTGCGCCTCGGTGACGTCGGGATCGCCGGCGAGATCGGCCGGCGACACCCGCGCGTGGCGCAGGCCGGAGTCGACGGCGCGCACGAAGGCATCACCGTCGCCCGCGCTGCCGAGCAGCTCGATCCCGTGGGAGACGAGCACCTCGCGCACCTGGCCCGCCCACGCGGCCGGGTCGCCCAGCACCTCGTCGACCGAGCTGACGTGCACCGGGTGGCCGTCGCTGTTGCGCAAGCTGTCGCGCACGTACCGCTCCCACAACGCCATCGAGACCACCTTGGTGAGCTCGTCGCGACGAGCAAGTGAGTCGACGACCTCCAACGGGTTCCGGTGGACCAGGAGCACGACCGGCCGGACCTCGAGCACGCGCTCCCAGAACGGCAGCGTGATGCAGGTGCGGGGGTCCTTCCACACCCACGGGCCGGCGCCGCCGTACACGTCGGCGAAGGCGACGCGCGCCTCGACGCGGAGCACGTCGAGTCGCGGCTCGCGCTCCCAACCCGATGCGAGCCGCGGCGGCCCGGCCCAGTTGCCGCCGAAGGCCCCGAGCACGGCGTCGTTGACGTCGCGCAGGCGCAGGCTCTCCCAGTGGCCACGGGGGTTGCCGTCGGTCGAGGGCACCATCGGTCCGCGGCCCACCGAGAGCCCGAGCAGGTTGACGAGGCGCGTAGCGGCGGACGTGCCGCTGCGGTGCATGCCCAGCACGACGGCGCCCGGGGTCAACATGCCCCCCGGAGGTGGCGCGCGATCACCGCGGCGCGGTGGTCGTAGGTGTGGTCGGCGAGCACGCGGCGCCGCCCCGCGTCACGAATCGCGTCCAGCTCGTCGGGGTTCGACAGGTAGTGGCGCAGCTTCTCGCGCAGGTCGTCGGCGTCGTCGAACACCACCACCTCGGTGCCGGGCTCGAAGCAGCGGACGAGGTCGGGCTTGAAGGTGGAGAACGACGTGCCCCCGCAGGCCGCCACCTCGAACACCCGGAAGTTCTCTCCCGCGATCATGTGGGGCCCGTGCACGTTGATCGAGACGCGGCTGGCGGAGTACACCTTCGTCTTCTTCAACCCGTAGACCGGCTCGGCGCGCACACACCGCTTCAGCGACTCTTCGACGCCGTCCCACCCCACGCCGTACACGCGGAGGTCCCACTCCGTGAGCTGGTCGAGCATCTTCACCCGGTCGGGGTGCTGCGTGCCGACGAACGAGACGTCGGCCGCGTACGACGCGCGCTCCTCCGCGGTGAGCTCGACCGGCCGGTGCTCCTCGGGGTCGGCACACGCGCACAGGTGCTCGACGCACCGGACCCCGGACGCCTCGAGCACGGGCACGAAGTGGGAGTCGAGCGCGAAGACGTGGTCGTAGAACGGGACGCTCGAGGCCTGGTGTCCCTGCCAGAGTCGTTG
>VAWU01000023.1:75381-80285 GCA_005888325.1 Actinomycetota bacterium | reverse complement strand
GGAACGCACCGTCCTGGGGTCGATCGACCAGTTGCTGCCGTAGAGCAGGACCGCGTCGGCCCGCCAATCGCGCGCCGCCTCCAGCACGTGACGTTGGAAGCCGGCGCGGTAGACGCCGTCGCCGTAGCCGCCACGCGCCCATCCCACGTCGACGAGGAACGGGAGCCCGGCGTCGGTCGGCAGGATCCGAACGTCTGCGTGCTGGCGCTCGAGCGCGCGTCCCAGCAGGAAGGCGACGTCGCTGGTGCGCAAGCGGGTGGCCGCGATCAACAGGATGCGCACGGGCGTGGGGTGCGTCTCTAGCGCCGTGACTCGTCCCAGTCGGCCGTCACTTGCACGGGCGAGAGACGCACGATGCCCCGCGGCGCCTTCATGAGCCGGTTGCCGATGACGTCGAAGAAGGTGGCCGGGTGCCAGGGCAGGAGCTCCCGCCAGGAGGCGTCGTAGATCCCGACCCACACGTGGAATCGACCACGCGGGAGCGGCATGTGGCGCACGCGACAGACGAGCTCCGACTCGCCGGACGCCAGCGTCATGTTGCGCCGGATGACGAAGATCGGCGTGGCCGGCCCTTCGCTGACGCCGATGAACAGCATCGCCTTCTGCGCCTCGGCGCTGTCGAGCACCAGCCGCACCTCGAGTGGCCCGTCGGTGCGGGGGCTCCCGCGCTCGCCGTCGTCGGCGATCGCCTTCAGCAACGGGACGATCGCCTCGACCGTCTGCCTCCCCGCCGCCATCTCCTCGATCCACTCGCGGTACTCACCCAGCACGTCGCGGATGGGCCCGTCGCCTCGCAGCAGGCCATCCACGAGCAGGAGGCACCGGTTGCACGTCGCCTCCACCGCGGCGAGGTCGTGCGACACGAGCACGAGCGTCGTGCCCTGGTTCAACACCTCGCGCATGCGGTCGTGGCAGCGCTGCTGGAACGAGGCGTCGCCGACTGCCAGGACCTCGTCGACGAGCTGGTTGTCGTGTTAGAGGTGGGCAGCCACCGAGAAGCCCAGGCGCATCTGCATGCCGCTCGAATAGAACTTGACCTGGCGGTCGATGGCGTCGTCGAGCTCGCTGAACGCGATGATCTGGTCGAAGCGTTGGGCCACCTCGCGACGGCTCAGGCCGAGCAGCGAGCCGTAGAGGTAGATGTTCTCCCGGCCGCTCAGCTCGTTGTGGATGCCGGCCTTCACCTCGATGAGCGCGCCGACGCGACCCGACACCGCGACGCGGCCTGCGTAGGGGTGCATCACACGCGAGAGGATCTTGAGCAGCGTCGACTTGCCCGAGCCGTTGGGCCCGACCAGGCCGACGGCCTCGCCCGGCTCGATGTGGACGCCGATGTCGCGCAGGGCCCAACGCCAGAAGTCCTCGTCGCCGCTCTGCCGCCGCGCCTTCCAGTAGTTGAGCTGCGTGGAGACCGACCACCGGCGGGCGTCGGAGCGGAACCGCTTCCAGATGTGGTCCGCGCGGATGGTGCCGTGCGCGAGGCCGGCGGCCTCAGGCGACATCGGCGATGCCCCCCTCGAGCCGCCGGAAGATGTAGTAGCCCGCGATCAGCACGACCATCGACGTGGCGGCCGCGGGGAGGAGCAGGTTCCAGGCCGGTGCCTTCCCTTGGAGCACGACGCGCCGGTAGCCGTCGATCACCGCTGCGAGCGGGTCGATCGCGCAGTACGCGGCCCGCCACCTACCCGGCACCGAGCGGATCCCCCACGCGACCGGTGTCAGGAAGAGGCCCATCTGGAGGATGCCGCCGAGCACCTGCTTCAGGTCGCGCACGTACACGACGGCGGTGGAGAACGCGAGCGTGAGGCCGACGGTGAGCGCGAGCTGCACGAGGATGAGCACGGGCACCCACAGGCTCGTGAGCCGCGGCGCGGTGCCGTAGTAGAGGAAGAGGAGCCCGAGGACGGCCGTGGCGAGGACCGTGTCGACGGCCTCCACCAGGATCGCGGCCACTGGGAACACCTCGCGTGGGCAGTAGACCTTGTTGAGGATCGTGCTGTTGAAGATGAGGCTGCCGGAACCACTCGACACCGACGAGGTGAAGAAGCTCCACGGGAGGAGCCCCACGTAGGCGAAGAGCGGGTAGGGGATGTCGCCCGTGTTGATCTTCCCGATGCGCTTGAAGAAGATGGTGAAGACGAGCACCGTCAGCAACGGCGTGACGATCGCCCACCCGAAGCCGAAGAACGACTGCTTGTAGCTCGCCCGGATGTCGCGCTCGGCCAGCGTGCGGACCAGCCGACGGTTGCCCCAGAGGTCGCGCAGGTCGCGCCGGACGTTGAGCCGATTCCGGTACAGAAGCTCGGGAGGCGGTGACGTCTTGTGGTCGAGGATGTCCGTCATCAGTCTCGTGCGTCCGTCTGCCGGCGCCGGTCGAACCCGGGCACCGACGTTGCCCCCCGAAATCGATCGCCCCAGCCCGCTCTACCTGGAACAGCCGCTCAGTCCACTTCGCAGCGTACCGGCTCCACCGGGCAGCCGCACAGGCCCAAGGCCAACAAACCGTCCACAACGGACAGGCTCGGCTCCCGGCCGGTGCCGTACCCTGGCCCGGACGTGGACGACCGGAACGTGCTGGTGACGGGGCTGCCCCGGTCGGGGACGACACTCGCCTGCGAGCTGCTGAACCTGGTCCCCGACGTCGTCGCGCTGGACGAGCCCATGAACCGCCTCATGCTGACCAGGGACTCGCTCCCCCGCCGCCCCCCCCGGCGCCCGAAGGGGCGGCTCCCGTGGCCGGGGAGCCGGGGCGCCCGCCCGACTCGAGCCGGCCTCCCCGCCGACCTCGTGGCCGACAACATCGGCCGGTTCCTCGACGCGACCCGCGCTTCCATCACCGATCGGGGGATGGCGCTCACCCGCCACGTCGAGGGCCGCGTGCTGGGCAGCAAGGTCGCCGACGAGTACGAGGCGGGGGGTCTCCGCGGACGGCTCTTCGCCCGCGGCGAGATCCGCTTCGACAAGCAGCTCTCCCCGGACTTCGTGCTCGTGGTCAAGCACAACTCGGCGTTCGCGGCCGTGCTGCCACAGCTCGCTACGCGGTTCGCGGTGACTGCGATCGTGCGCAACCCGCTGTCGATCATCAGCTCGTGGCAGACCGTGCCGTTCCCGGTGCAACGCGGGCACGCCTCGATCGCCGAGCTGCTCGACCCCGAGCTCGCACTCGCGCTCTCGCGGATCGACGACCGGGTCGACCGCCAGTTCTTCCTGCTGAGCTGGTTCTTCGGCCACTTCCGTGACGACCTGCCGGGCGATGCGTTCCTGCGGTACGAGGACATCGTGGCCTCGAACGGCGCCGCGCTCGCGGCCGTGGTGTCGAGCGCCGCAGGCCTGGCCCGCCCGCTCACGAACCGCAACCGCAGCGCGGTGTACGACCCGGCTGCGGTGGCTGCATTGGGCCGGCGTCTGCTCGACACCGACGGGCCGTGGTGGCATTTCTACACGCCCGACAGCGTGCGTCAGCTCCTGCCGGACGCGTGAGCCCAGAGCGCGGGCAGGTCGTTCAGCACCTCGAGGAAGCGGGCTCGCTCGACACCGAGATCGTGCTCGTGCGCGGTGGCCGACCCGGCCGCCACCAACCGCTCCATCTCGTCCGGAGGCAGGGCCATGGCCGCCTCGACCTGGTCGAGCACGTCCGCGTCGGTGTAGGCAGGGCGCAGGCTGTTGACCCCGGGCAGGCAGAACGACCGGTTGCCCACACAGTCCGGGCACACGACCAGCGTCCGCAACGCCATCCCCTCGAGCGCGGGGAGGTAGAAGCCCTCGGTGCGACGCGGGAGGAACAGGGTGACGCGGGCGCGGTTCATCCACGCCAGCAACTCCCGGCGCGGCACCGGATCGCCGAGCAGGTGCACCCGCCGCCCCGCCCGCTCGAGCCGCGGGAGCAGCACGGCACCCCGCTCGCGCTGCTTCGTCGCGACGACCAGCAGGTCGAAGTCGCGGCCCGCAGGGGACGAGGGCGCAGGCAGCGCGTCGATGTCGAGGCAGTTGGGGATGGTGAGCACGGGCCCGTTCACCCGACCGGTGCCCTCGATGGCGCGCGCCACCTCGAGGCTCACGCAGATCCGCACCGCCGGGTGGTGCAAGAAGGCGTAGCGCGGGTCGTCCGGCTCCGCGTGGCGCACGTGCTGCACGAGGTTGATCACCGGCCGGCGGGGTCGACGCCGCGCCCAAGGCCGGATGCGGCGCCAGTCGAGACCGGCGAGGAAGACGGCGTCGGCGCGAAAGCGCTGCGGCCGCTCGACGACGGCGTCGCGCGCGTCCGCCCAGGGGTTGCCCGCGTCCCAGACCGACTCCCGGGTGAACGCGACGTGGGCGGTGTGCGCGGGCGCGCTCCGCACGTGGTTGAAGTAGTCCCACATCTTGAGGTGCCCCCCGGTGAACCGGCGAAAGTCACGGTAGAAGAGCACCCGCTGCATCGACGTCGCGCACGGTACTCGGCGGCACGGTACTCGGCGTGAGGGTCCTCTACGTGATCAACGGCCTGGGCACGGGGGGCAGCGAGCGCTCGCTCGCCGAGCTGCTGCCGGCGCTGCGGGACGGCGGCGTCGAGCCGGTGATCGCCTGTCTCTTCCACCGCCACGAGGGCGTGCACGAGGCCCTGGCGGCCCGGGGCTTCGACGTGCGCGTCCTGCCCGGCCCCGGCTGGGCGACGCGCGCCCGCGCCTTGCGCCGCCTCGTGCGCGCCACCGGGCCCGATCTGGTGCACACCGCGATCTTCGAGTCCGACGTCCTCGGGCGGTGGGCGGCCCGGCGCACGTCGGTGCCCGTGCTGACCAGCCTGGTGAACACCTCGTACGGTCCCGCCCGCCGAGCCGACCCCCACGTGCGCGCCTGGCGCCTGCAGGCCGTGCGTGCCGTCGACGGGTGGACCGCCCGCCACCTGACCACGCACTTCCACGCCG